>NZ_JAMZGM010000038.1 GCF_024158605.1 Sebaldella sp. S0638
TTCATAATAAAGTCCTCCTGTTTTTAGTTTATCATAAAAAGATTTTTTTATTTACAGACTTTTTATCACAGGCTCGATAATAGATAAAATTAGGCTATTTAAGCCCTGTTGAGTATGAAGAAAAAATTTCATATCTTAACTCTGTGTAAACTTTTTTGGGGAATTCCAATAAGCCCCTTTAGTATCCAAAAGAAAAGCAGTACCGCCCCACAAAAGGCACGGTACTGCTGTATACTTCTTATTCCTTATCCTCATCTATATCATCATTTATGCCAGTATTGCTCTCCTGAACAACAACATTTCTTTTCTCTTTTTCTTCCATCTCATCCAGCTTTTTTCCCAGAAAACTAGGCAACTGGAGTCCTGCCATATTAAACATTTCATTTAAAGGAGGAACAGACTGATACATTCCTGATATAAAGTTCGCTGTGGATGTCTTATTATCACCGTCAGAGCCTCCGTTATCCCATACGATAACTTTATCCAGCTTAATATTTTTAATAGCTTCAGACTGATATTTTACAAGCTCAGGGAGTTTATCTGCAATAAGAAGCAGAGCAGCCTTCTGTGCATCATTTTCACTTGCTGTAATAAGTTTTGCGAATCCTTCTGCCTGATTTTTGATATAATCACCGATACCACGTGCTTCGGCATCCATCTTATAGTAAATTCCGTCAGCTTCCCCTTTGGCTTTTCTTCTTATTCTTTCTGCATCAGCTTCTGCATCAATTTCTACTTTCTGCTTATTTATTTCAGCAGGAATTACAATATCAGCTGTTTGTTCTGCCTTTACCTTTTCTGCTCTTACCACTTCAGTTATCTGTTCTGCACGGTAAGCTTCCTCAAGAGCCTTTGCAGCCTGTACCTTCTCAGCAGAAATAGCTCTTTTTATAGCTTCGGCTTCTTTTTCACGACGTATTGCATCTGATTCGGCAACACTAATTTTAGCTTCATTCTCCCCCTGAATAGCTGCTGCATTTGCCTGTGAAATTTTTATACGTTTTTCTTTTTCCGCTTCAGCTTTACCAATTTCTCCGTCTCTTTCTTTCTCAGCAACCAGCTTTTTAGCTTCGTTAATTGCATGAGCAGCAGCTTCCTGCCCGAGAGCTTCAATATATCCCGACTCATCTTTAATATCAGTAACGTTAATCAAACGAAGCCCGATCTTTTTCAGTTCAGTTTCTACATTTTGTGCTATAGCCACAAGGAACTTATCCCTGTCTGCATTTAATTCTTCTATATTCATTGTAGCAACTACAAGTCTAAGCTGTCCGAGAATTATTTCTTTTGCTAAGCTTTCTATATTTTCTTTCTTCAAACCAAAAAGCCTTTCAGCTGCATTTCTCATAATTTCAGGTTCTGTAGAAATGGCTACTGTGAAGCTGGAAGGAACATCTACTCTGATATTTTGTTTACTCAAAGCTTTTTTTAAATCTACTTCAATAGAAATCGGAGTAAGATTCAAGTAACCGAAGCTTTGGATAACAGGCCATACCAATGCACCTCCTCCGTGTATACATTTTGCAGATTCACCTGTTCTTCCGACACCTTGTCCATAGATGACAAGAATTTTATCAGAAGGACACCTTCTGTATCTTGTAAGAAAGAATAATAATGCAATAAATAATATTGCTGATACTGAAATAATAATTCCTAAAACCGGATCTAAAAACATATTCATACCCCTATCTTAATTTATTTTTTTTACAACTAATACTGAATTATCAAGAATATCACAGACTTCTATCATGCTGTCAGTCTTTATTTCTTCGTCAGAGACTGCATCCAGTTCTCTGAGAGTACCGTCAAAGTTTATATGAATCTTTCCTGTTCCGCTTCTTTGGGCAGGAATGGTCAGATATACTTTTGCTGTTTTTCCCATTGCACTTTTTATTTCCATAGTATTATCCTGCTTTAATTTCTTTAATTCAAAAAAAATTTTTGCCACAAGATACATTGTGATAGTACCTGCTATTAACCCTGCAATAATACTAACAGCAGAATTTATTCCGCCCTGTCTGCAGGCTAAAGTTGTCCACGATAAAATAGAGAAAAATGAAATAAGACTTTTAAAAGTAAAAATTGAAAATTGGGCTGTTCCATCAAAATCACTGTCAGTCCCATCAAAGTCCGTATCAGTATCAGCATCAAATTCAGGGCTTTCAGCTCCCATTCCAATAAGTGTCAGTATAACCTGAATTATTAAAATAACAGTAGAAAATATACCAGTATAAAAGAGTAAATTTATCATTGTTTACACCCCCGTTCTGAGAATTTATTTTTTTTATAGTTACTATTTATGATAAAATGTAGGATCATTATCATGAAATTTCATATTTTCCGATATTTTATGAAATTGTATAAATTTCTTCTGAATAAACAAAATATTAATTTTTCGGGAAATTAATTGTAATTATAAGCTTAAAATAAATGTTTGTCAAACTAAAAAGAAAATACATATATCAGACTTATGGAAAAAATATAAAAACTATATTTTACTTAATAGATGATATTTGATAATATAAATGTATAATAAAAGATAAAGGAGATAAGATATGGAATTATTAGTATTATCAGTCATATTACTGGTTGTCATTATAGAACTCATAGGACTCAGCATTAATAAAGAAGCACTTTTTAATTTCTATAATACGTTTCCATCGTGTGAAGATCGTTCTGATAATTTTGCATATGGAGCCGGTAATAATAAACTATAATACTAACGGTGAATGTCCTTTATGTATTAGGGCAATAGTAGTCTTGTAGATTATGTTTTATAAATATTTATTTTAATTATAGAGATTAGGAAGTGATTCTAAGTATTTTTTAGAATCATTTTTTTTTACAAAATTTATTGAGAGGTGAAGATAATGAGAAGTGATAATTTGAAAAAAGGGGATAGAAGAGCACCGCACAGATCGCTGCTTAAAGGACTGGGGTTTATAAACGAGGAAATGGACAAGCCTATTATAGGTATTGCCAATTCATTTAATGAAATAATACCGGGACATGTACATCTTCAGACTCTTGTACAGTCTGTAAAAGACGGTATAAGAATGGCAGGAGGAGTTCCTATGGAATTTAATACAATAGGAATTTGTGACGGACTGGCAATGAATCACATAGGAATGAAGTATTCGCTGGTAACAAGACAGATAGTAGCTGACTCAATTGAAGCTACAGCAATGGCAACACCTTTTGACGCAATGGTTTTTATACCAAACTGTGATAAAGTAGTGCCGGGAATGCTTATGGCAGCTGCAAGACTGAATATACCAAGTATATTTATAAGTGGGGGAGCAATGCTTGCAGGTGTTTATAAAGGAAAAAAAATAGGACTCAGTAATGTTTTTGAATATGTGGGACAGTTTGAATCAGGAAAAATGTCTGCAAAAGAGCTGAATATGGTAGAAGATATGGCGTGTCCTACATGTGGATCATGTTCGGGAATGTACACGGCAAACACAATGAACTGCCTGACTGAAGCTTTGGGAATGGGACTTCCGGGAAATGGAACTGTACCGGCAGTATTCTCTGAAAGACTGAGACTGGCTAAAAAAGCAGGAATGCAGATACTCGAAATACTGAAAGCAGATCTGAAACCAAGAGATATAATGACAAAAGAAGCTTTTATAAATGCAGTGGCTGTGGATATGGCACTGGGAGGGTCTACAAATACAGCACTCCATCTGCCGGCAGTGGCACATGATGCAGGAGTAAAGCTCACTATAGATGATTTTAATGAAATAGCTGCAAGAGTACCTCAGCTTTGTAAATTATCACCTTCTGGAGAATACTTTATAGAAGATTTATACAGAGCCGGAGGAGTGACAGGTGTAATGAGAAGACTGTTTGAAAACGGGGAACTCGACGGAAGTCAGAAAACAGTTACTTTGAAAACACAGGAAGAGCTTTGTAAGGAAGCATATATAAATGATGAAGATGTAATAAAACCATGGGATAAGCCGGCGTATGCAAGCGGAGGACTGGCAGTGCTGAAAGGAAATCTGGCAGAACAGGGATCGGTGGTAAAGGCTGGAGCAGTGGCAGACGAAATGCAGGTGCATTCAGGACCGGCAAAAGTGTATGATTCTGAAGAAGACGCCGTGGACGCAATTCTCGGAGGAAAAGTAAAGAGCGGGGACGTAGTGGTAATAAGATATGAAGGGCCTAAAGGCGGACCGGGAATGAGAGAGATGCTTACTCCGACGTCTGTAATAGCAGGTATGGGTCTTGATAAAGAAGTGGCGCTTCTTACTGACGGAAGATTTTCCGGGGCAACAAGAGGAGCTTCAATAGGTCATGTGTGTCCTGAGGCAGCTTCCGGGGGAACTATAGCAATAGTAGAAGACGGCGATATTATAGAAATAGATATACCAAACAGAACTCTGAATGTAAAATTGAGCGATGAGGAAATTGCAGTAAGAAAGGCAAATCTAAAACCATATAAGCCGGAAGTAAGCGGATATTTGAAAAAATATGCAATGCATGTAGGATCAGCAGTTAACGGAGCAATAGAAGAATATTAAAACCAGAAATAAAATTTTAAATTTTGTGGAAAAGTGGAAAAGTTATTAAAAATAATTTTTGAAATAAAAAGACAGATATTTTCAAAGGAGAAAAAATGCTAACATTATGCGACTTTGTGGAAGCCAAGGAAAGACTATCAAATGTACTGGTAAAAACTAAACTTATATATAGTTCTACATTTTCAAAAGAATTCGGGAATACAGTTTATATAAAACCGGAAAACCTTCAGAGAACCGGCTCATTTAAAATCAGGGGAGCATATAATAAAATATTTATGCTCTCTGAAGATGAAAAAAAGAAAGGCCTTATAGCTTCATCAGCAGGGAATCATGCTCAGGGAGTGGCATTTGCCGCACAAAAGCTGGGCGTCAAAGCAACAATAGTTATGCCGAAACACACACCTCTCATAAAAGTCGAGGCAACTGCAAGATTTGGCGCTGAAGTAGTTTTACATGGTGAAGTTTATGATGAAGCATACAAGAAGGCAAAAGAACTTCAGGAGGAAAAAGGGTATATTTTTGTACATCCTTTTGATGATGAAGCTGTGATTGCCGGTCAGGGTACAATAGCGCTGGAGATTTTGAAGGAACTTCCTGATGTAGATATAATAATGGTTCCTCTTGGAGGGGGCGGACTAATATCCGGGATAGCAGCAGCGGCAAAACAAAAGAATCCTGATATAAAAATAATAGGTGTAGAACCTGAAGGGGCAGCCAGTGCCATAAAATCACTAAGTGAAGGTAAGGTAACAGAACTTTCCGAGTCATATACAATAGCAGACGGAGCAGCGGTAAAAAGAATCGGTGATACTACCTTTGAATATATAAAACAATATGTTGATGAGATAATAACAGTTTCTGATTATGAACTTATGGAATCATTTCTGATACTGGTGGAAAAGCATAAGCTTATAGCTGAAAATGCCGGAATTTTATCACTGGCAGGGCTGAGAAAGATAAAAGAAAAGGATAAGAAGATAGTTTCTGTATTAAGCGGCGGAAATATCGACGTTTTGACAATATCTTCAATGATAAGCAAGGGACTTATTTCAAGAGGGAGAATATTTAGTTTTTCCGTTCAGCTTCCCGACAAACCGGGACAGCTTCAAATGGTATCAGATATATTGACAAAATTAAATGCCAATGTAATCAAACTGGATCATAACCAGTTTAAAAATCTTGACAGATTCCATGAAGTGGAGCTTCAGGTAACTGTGGAAACCAACGGAGAAGAACATATACAGAAAATAATAAAAGAATTTAAAAATTTTGGCTATGAAATTCTGAGAATAAATATATAATATAAATAAGGAGATAAATCAGAACTTTGGTGTTATATTTCGTACATGATTAAGACGGATAAGACATAACACCGGTTAGAACCAAAAAGAGATGAATATTCAGGAGTTAACAGTAGTTAAGACAGATATACAGCAGAATTTCGGTAAAAATAGTATATAAATCAGTACAATTGTCAATGCCTGAGGATTTATCCCGGCAAAACGGACTCCTTTGCGATACCGGCATAAAACAGTCAGCGGTCAAATGACAGGAAAATCGGGAGTGATTCAAATGAAAAAATATGAAATTTTAATAATAGCGAAGAATACTGACGGAATAATAGCCAGAATAATGTCGCTTTTTAACAGAAGAGGATATCATGCCCTGAAAATGACAGCAGGGGTTACCAATAAAATAGGTTACACAAGGCTTACTCTTACAATAGAGGGCGATGATAAAATACTGGATCAGATACAAAAACAAGTGTATAAAATAACTGATGTAGTAAAAGTAAAGATATTCCCTAAAGACGGTGTTATCAGAAGGGAACTCATGCTTTTGAAAGTAAAGGCGAATATAGAAACAAGGGCTCAGATAGTCCAGATAGCAGAAATATACAGAGGTGAAGTAGTAGACGTTTCTCCTGATTCGGTAACAATGGAACTTACCGGGGACAGTCAGAAATTAGGCGGATTCGTGGATATAATGGAAAGTTACGGTGTACTGGAAATAGCAAGAACCGGGGTTTTGGCAATGAGCAGAGGAGAGAAGCTGTAAATGAAAATAAAAAATATTCCGGAAAATATAAAATCTGTAATAAACAAAGGGTGATAAAAGATGGAAGATAAGATGATAAGCGGGGCCAGAATAATACTGGAGTGCCTCAGCAGACTAGGAGTAAAAAATATATTCGGATATCCCGGCGGAAGCGTGATTCCTATTTATGATGAATTATACAGTTTTAAGGATCTTCATCACTATTTTTCAAGACATGAACAGGGAGCAGCGCATGAAGCTGACGGATATGCAAGGGTTTCCGGCGAAGTAGGTGTATGTCTTGCCACTTCAGGGCCGGGTGCTACCAATCTCGTAACAGGGATAATGACTGCACATATGGATTCGATACCTCTTCTTGCCATTACAGGGCAGGTAGTAAGCAATCTTTTGGGAAAAGATGCATTTCAGGAAAGTGATATTGTAGGAATAACAGTGCCGATCACAAAGAATAATTATCTGGTTCAGAATATAAAGGATCTGCCGCATATGATGAAAGAAGCTCATTATATAGCACGAACCGGAAGACCGGGGCCTGTACTTATAGATGTGCCGAAAGATATACAGCTGGCAAAAATTCCTTATGCGGAATTTGAAAAGCTTTATAATCAGGAAATAGAACTGGAAGGATACGAGCCTACATATCACGGGCATCCTATGCAGATAAAAAAGGCTGTAAAAGAGATACAAAATGCGAAAAAACCTTTAATTATAGCAGGAGCAGGAATACTAAGAGCCGGGGCAAGCGACGAGCTTAAGGAACTGGCGGAAAAGATGGATATACCTGTGACTATGACTCTTTTAGGTCTCGGGGCTTTTCCTTCAAGCCATGAATTATCACTGGGAATGTTGGGGATGCACGGAACAGTTTATGCGAACTATGCCACAGCAGAAGCAGATTTGATAATAGCGGCGGGAATCAGATTCGATGACAGAATTACAGGAAACCCTGATAAATTTTGTAAAAATGCAAAAATAATACATATTGATATAGATCCTGCGGAAATTGGAAAGAATAAAAAGCCTGACATACCAATAGTAGGAGATTTGAAAAATATACTAACAGAAATAAATGAAAAATTAAAAGATAAAGATAATAAAGAATGGCATGCAAAAATAAAGGAGTGGAAAGAAGAGTATCCTTTGATCTACAAAAAACAAGATGAATCAAAATTATGCCCTCAGGAAGTTCTGGAAAAAATAAACAGCATAGTAAAAGGAGAGGCAATAATAGTAACAGACGTGGGACAGCATCAAATGTGGGCAGCCCAGTATCTTGACTATGAGAAGCCGAATACAATATGTACTTCGGGAGGAGCAGGAACAATGGGATTCGGACTGCCGGCGGCAATCGGTGCACAGGTAGCCAAACCAAAAGAAAAAGTAATAGCAATAGTAGGCGACGGCGGAATACAAATGAACATTCAGGAACTGATGGTGGCAAAACAGTATAATCTTCCTGTAAAAATAATAATCTTGAATAATTCTTATCTGGGAATGGTAAGACAATGGCAGGAAATGTTCAATGAAAAAAGGTATTCATTTGTAGACCTTACGCATAATCCGGATTTTGTAAAGCTGGGTGAAGCTTATGGAATAAAATCTGTAGAGCTTTCAAAACCCGAAGATCTCTCGCAGATGGAAGAACTTCTGAATTCAGACGGGCCTGTACTGATAAACTGCATAGTTGAGAAAGAAGAAAATGTTTTTCCAATGATCCCCTCAGGAACAAGTGTTGACCAGATGGTAGGGAAAAAGGGGGAGATTTAGATGACAAAAAGACATGAAATTTTGATAATAGCCAAAAATAAAAACGGTATAGTATCAAGAATAATGTCGCTTTTCAACAGAAGAGGCTACCAGGTTCAGAAAATGACAGCGGGAGTTACAAACAAAGAAGGATACGCAAGACTGACCCTTACTGTGGAAGGTGATGACAAAACACTTGACCAGATACAGAAACAGGTATATAAAATAATAGATGTGGTAAAGGTAAAGGTGTTTCCCGAAGAGGGAGTTATCAGAAGGGAGCTTATGCTTCTGAAAGTAAAGGCAAATCATGAAACAAGAGCACAGATAGTACAGATAGCAGAGATTTACAGGGGAAAAGTGCTGGATGTTTCACCAACATCGCTTACAATAGAGTTAACAGGTGATGTACAAAAATTAAGAGGATTTATAGATATTCTGGATAACTACGGCATACTTGAAATAGCCAAAACAGGAGTTCTTGCTATGAGCCGTGGAGAAAAAATGTAATAATACCAACAAAGGAGGAGTAGTTAATGACTAGAAAAATAAAGATATTTGATACTACATTGAGAGACGGGGAACAGACACCCAGAGTAAACCTGAATTCACAGGAGAAATTGAGAATAGCAAAACAGCTGGAATCATTAGGAGTAGATATAATAGAAGCGGGGTTTGCCATTTCGTCTCCCGGAGATTTCGATGCTGTGAGCTTAATATCTGAACATGTAAAAAATTCTACAGTAGCCAGTTTGGCAAGAGCTGTGACAAAGGATATAGAAACAGCTGCAAAGGCACTGGAAAAGGCAAATAAGAAGAGAATACATATTTTTCTTGCTACTTCACCGCTGCACAGGGAATTTAAACTGAAAATGAGCAAAGAAGAGATACTTGATAAGATTTATGAAGCAGTAAAGTATGGAAAAACATTAATGGATGATATACAGTTTTCAGCAGAAGACGCTATGAGAACAGAGCCTGAGTATCTGGTAGAGGCATATAACGCGGCTATAGCGGCAGGAGCAACAACAATAAATGTTCCGGATACAGTGGGATACAGAACTCCTACGGAAATCTTTGAGAGAATAACATATTTAAGAAAAAATGTAAAAGGGATAGATGCAGTGGACATTTCTACACACTGTCACAATGATCTGGGGCTTGCAGTGGCGAATTCAATAGCAGCTGTAGAAGCAGGGGCTACACAGGTAGAGTGTACTATAAACGGTCTTGGGGAAAGAGCCGGAAATACTTCACTTGAAGAAGTGGTAATGATTCTTGCTACAAGAAAAGACAGATATGAAAATCTTGTAACAGGAATAGATACAAAACAAATCTATCCTACAAGTAAGATGGTCAGCCTTCTTACAGGAATAGCCACACAGCCTAACAAAGCAATTGTGGGAGCTAATGCATTTTCTCATGAGTCTGGAATCCACCAGCACGGAGTACTTGCTAATCCGGAAACTTATGAAATAATAACTCCGGAGAGTGTAGGAAGGGATACAAACAGCCTTGTACTCGGGAAATTATCAGGAAAACATGCTTTTATCGATAAAATGGAAAAACTTGGATTTTCTCTTGAAAATGAAAAAATTGATGAATTATTCGCAGAGTTTAAAAAGCTTGCAGATAAGAAAAAATACATTCTTGATGAAGATATCATATCGCTTGTAACTGGAGATGCAGGTAAATTCGAAGGAAGAGTAAAGCTGAAAAGTTTCGAGATCACAAGAAAAGAAGGAAAGCCGAAAGCAGAGGTTACGATTACTATAGATAATAATGAACAAACAATGACAGCTATAGGAGACGGGCCGGTGGATGCGGCATATCATGCAATAAATAACATGCTTGGCAACAGCTATGATGTGGCAGAATACAAGCTGGATTCAATAACCGGCGATACTGATGCACAGGCTCAGGTAGTAGTGATAATAGAGAAAAACGGTGAAAGACATATGGGTAGAGGGCAGAGTACAGATATAGTGGAAGCTAGTATTGTAGCGTATATTAATGCCGTAAACCGGCTCTATAAAGGAGAAAAAAATGATTAAGGTTGAAATCTTTGATACAACTTTAAGAGATGGTGCACAGGCACGGGGAATATCATTTTCAGTAAAGGATAAAATAGCTGTAACTCAGGCTTTTGATGAGTTTGGCATAGATTATATAGAAGCGGGGAATCCCGGTTCCAATCCTAAGGATCTTGAGTTCTTTGAACTTATAAAATCCGTGGAGCTGAAACATTCTAAGCTTGTAGCCTTCGGGAGTACAAGAAGAAAGGATGTAGTTCCGGAAGAGGATCAGAATCTTATTTCACTGCTTCAGGCAGGAACAGAATATGTTTCTATATTTGGAAAAAGCTGGGATTTTCATGTTACTGATATTATAAAAACAACACTTGAAAATAATCTGAAAATGATAAAAGACACGCTGTTATTTCTAAAATCAAAAGGAAAAAAGATTATCTTTGATGCCGAGCATTTTTTTGACGGGTACAAAAGTAATCCCGAATACGCAATAAAGGCTCTGGAAGCAGCCAAAGAAGGCGGAGCAGAGGTACTTACCCTTTGTGATACCAATGGAGGATGCTTTCCCGAAGAGATTTTGGAAATAACAAAAATAGTAAAAGAAAAACTCGGAGATATAAAAATAGGAATTCATGCACATAATGACATGGGGTTTGGAGTGGCAAATTCTGCAGCAGCAGTAGAAGCAGGAGCTTTGCAGGTGCAGGGAACATTTCTCGGATACGGGGAGCGATGCGGTAATGCTAATTTATCTACAATAATAGCCAATTTACAGCTGAAAAAAGATTATGAACTTGTTCCACGTGAAAAGTTAAATCTTCTTACAAGTACAGCAAGGACAATAGCAGAAATTTCGAATATAACAATAGAAGATTCTATGCCTTATATCGGGAAAAACGCTTTTGCACATAAAGGCGGAATGCATATAGACGGTGTTTCCAAAGCTTCACATTCTTTTGAGCATATAAATCCTGAGTTAGTAGGAAATGAAAGAGAATTTCTTCTCTCAGAAGTATCAGGAAGGTCTACTATTCTTGAAGAAATCAGAAGAGTGGATAAAGATATTCAGAGAGATTCAGAAGCGACAATGGGAATTATAGAAAGGCTCAAGGAGCTGGAATATCAGGGATATCAGTTTGAAGGGGCGAAGGCTACATTTGAACTTGTTATAAGAAAGTATCTCGGAAAGTATAAACCATTTTTTGATCTGGTATATTTTGATGTAAAAGGTAACTATATCGGGAAAAAATATTACTCTACAGCTGTGGTAAAAGTAAAGGTAAAGGATCAGATAGAGCTTACTGTTGCCGAAGGTGACGGGCCTGTAAATGCACTTGATCAGGCACTTAGAATAGCGCTTGAGAGATTTTATCCCGAGCTGAAAGAGATGCATCTGATTGACTATAAGGTAAGAGTGCTGAAAGGCGAGGAAAATGCAACGGCTTCCAAGGTAAGGGTTCTTATAGAGTCGGCTGATGCCAAGAGTTCTTGGACAACTATAGGTGTTTCTACTGATATAATAGAAGCCAGCTGGATTGCTCTTGTAGATTCTATAGAATACAAGCTTATACAGGAAACACTGAAAAGGCTTGTGGATTTTGGATAAAAATTACGGAAAGGCAGAATTCTTATGCTTCGAAAAATAATGAAAATAATATTGCCTTTGTTTCTGGGAGGTTTGGCGGTACTTATCATCTGTTACTTTTATTCCCGTTATGAGTTTGAAAATATAAAGGTAAAGGAAATAGAACTGGCTTCAGAGGATATACCTGAGAGTTTTGACGGAATGAGAATAATGTATGTGGCAGATTTTCAGTTTGACGCAAGAAACAGTTTTAATAAAAAAGCTCTTAATAATGCAATTAATGTCATGAATAATACTGACAAAGATGTAATTCTGCTGGGCGGCGATTATACAAACTGGGAAGGAAAGGTTGTTCCGTTTTTTGAGGAATTTAAAAAAGTAAAGAAACCTGAATACGGGATTTATTCAGTAACAGGAAACCATGATTATTCCAATCATTTACTGGTTTTGGAAAAGCTAAGGGAAACCGGCATAAAAAATCTTGATAACAAAAAAGCAGAGATTAAAAAAGGAAATCAGAAAATCATAATAGCAGGAGTAGAAGACCTGTGGTTCGGTGAACCGGATGCAAAAGCAGTGCTTAAAAATACAGATAAAAAGGATTTTGTAATATTCCTTTCGCATAATCCTGACTATTTTGAAGAAATCGGCAATAATGAAAAAGAAAAAATGGATATAACACTTTCAGGTCATATTCATGCGGGACAGGCAACTTTTTTCGGACTGTTTTCCCCGTTCACCGGTTCTGTAACAAGATACGGCGAGAAATACAGATATGGCATGAAAAACTTTGATAATCATAAAATATACATAACTTCGGGGCTTGGAGGAAGTGCTTTCGGGCAGTATCTGAGATTTTTCGCACAGCCTGAAGTAGTAATAGTGAAATTAAAAAAAATATAATAAAAACAGTAAATATGAAACTCAAATATGATATACTAAATATATAAGCGGAAAATTATTATAAGTAATTTAAAGATAAAGAGGAGGAACCATTAGTGGGAATGACAATTGTAGAAAAGATTTTAGCCAAAAAATCCGGAAAGGATGAGGTCAAACCCGGAGATAATATCTGGGTAAATGTAGATGTCTTAATGACACATGATGTAACAGGACCGGGAAGTATGGCGATTTTTAAGAAGAATTTTGGTGAAAATGCAAAGGTTTGGAACAATGAAAAAATAGTACTGGTACCAGATCATTATATTTTTACTAAAAACGAACATGCTATGAGAAATATAGAGTATGTAAACCAGTTTGCGGTAGAACAGGAATTAAAATATTTTTATCCGCCGTTTACTAATAAATACAAAGGAGTATGCCATACTGCACTTGCACAGGAAGGGCATACAAGACCGGGAGAGGTTCTTTTCGGAACAGATTCACATACTTGTACAGCAGGAGCCTTTGGAGAATTTGCCACAGGGATAGGAAATACCGATGCGGCTTTTATCCTTGGAACAGGAAAACTTTGGGTAAAAGTACCTGAAACTATGAGATTTACATTTGAAGGGAAATTTCCTGAATATGTAATGGGAAAAGATGTAGTATTGAAAGTAATCGGAGATATTGGTTTTGATGGTGCTACATATAAATGTATGCAGTTTGACGGGGACGCTATTCACGGATTTAATATGGAAGAAAGAATGACTATCTGTAATATGGCAATAGAAGCAGGCGGAAAGTGCGGAATTATAGAGCCTGATGAAATAACTGTGGAATATGTTACGGAAAAAACTGATAAGCCGTTTGAGTTGATTTATTCAGATAAAGATGCTGATTATTCAGTAGAGTATAAATATAATGCAAATGAAATGGAGCCTGTAGTGGCTAAGCCTTTTAATCCGGGGAATACAGATCTTGCTAAAAATCTTGGAGATGTAAAACTGGACAGAGCATATATAGGTTCTTGTACAGGAGGAAAAACTACAGATTTCGTAGCAGCTGCAAGAATACTAAAAGGAAGAAAAGTAGCTATAGAAACATTTATAGTGCCGTCTACTGTAAAAGTAGAGGAAGCTCTTTCAAAAATAATGATAGACGGGGAAACTTGTATGGAAATATTTGAAAAAGCAGGATGTAAAATCGGACCGCCTTCATGTGCAGCATGTCTAGGAGGGCCTATAGATACTTTTGGAAGAACACATGCAGATGAAGTGGTAATTTCTACTACAAACAGAAACTTCCCTGGAAGAATGGGATCTATGGATTCACAGGTTTATCTGGCATCACCTTATACTGCGGCAGCTTCAGCAGTAACAGGACATATTACTGACCCAAGAGAATTTTTGGGATGGGATTAATGAGAGTAAAAGTAAATAACAAGCATGAATCAGAAGGGACTTTTCCTTTGTTTAAGGCTGAAACCAATGTTTTGATAAAAGATAAGTGTGATGGATTTTTTGCATGGTACAGCTGTGAGATAGAAGGATACGGTACTTATATACATGAAGATTACTTTGAAAACGGGAAACTCGTGACAGATTATAATCCTACTGAACTGGATGCAGAACCCGGAGATGTCCTCGAAGTACTGCTTATAAAGAATAACTGGCTGTACTGTAAGACAGAAGATGAAATTTTCGGCTGGATTCTCGGTGATAATGTAAAAACAATTTAACAAATTTTTATTTTAGAAGAGTTCAGTTTGTTTTATACAGAATAAAATATATATTATGAACCGCTGAAAATAATGATCTGAATTCTAATGACGAACATAGGAAAAAGTAGTATACTATAAATGGACAAAAGTAAAAAAAGATATGTGGGTTTGAAGAGATAATTTTGGAATATTTATTACTTTAAAGATAATATGATGTTTGTAACATATTTATATAAATAAAATATTATGAAGGAAGTGATGATTATGAAAAAGGTAATCTTAACACTGTTTATATGTTTGTCGGCAATATTTTATGCAGCATGTAATGTAGAACCAACAGATTATTTTAAGAATGCATTCGGTGAAGACACAGCGAATTCTATGTTTTTTGTCGAATTAAGACAGTACAATGAAAAGAATATTATGTTCATTAAAGAAGGGAAATTATATATCAGGGGGAAAGAATTCACTGGTATAGATCCTACGAAATTTAATTCTTTGGATTACGGCTATTACACAATTGATAATACTGTCTACTTTCTGGATAAGAAATTAATGAACTACAGCGGTAAAATTGAAAGTTTGAGAACTTATGAAGTGCATAATACTAAAATAGATAATAAAAATCCTGACTGCAAAGGCGAAGACATAGGAACAAATGATTTTTATTTGAAAATACTAAACGGAAGAGTGCTTTATAAAAACGGAAACTCATTAGGTAAATAAATAATAAAATCTCTCTGAGTTTATCGTAATGATGGGAGCTCTCCCGGATTTATGATAAACAAAGAGAGAAAAATAGAAAATTTGAAAAATTATATAAAATATGGAACGGAGGAAGAAATGGAGAAAGTAATAAAGGGAAAAGTATACGTATTAGGTGATAATATTGATACAGACCAGATTATTCCGGCAATGCATCTGGTATATAAAATTGATGATCCCGAAGAAGTAAAACTATATGGGAAATATGCCATGTCAGGTCTGCCAGCTGATATAGCCGGTGATAAACCGTTTATAAAAGATGGTGAATATACTTCGGAATATGTAGTAATGGTGGCTGGAAAGAACTTTGGATGCGGGTCGTCAAGAGAACATGCACCTCTTGCTTTGGAAAAAGCAGGAATAAAAGCAGTAGTAGCTGAAGACTATGCAAGAATTTTTTACAGAAACTCTGTTGACGGAGGATTTTTGATTCCGTTTGAAACAGCGAATTCTATAAAAGAAAGCTTTGCTACAAATGATGAAGTAGAAATAGATGTGGAAAAAGGAACAATAGCGAATATTACAAAAGGACAGACTTTCGAGCTTAGAAGTCTAGGGGATGTAAAAGACATCATTGAAGCCGGCGGTTTATTTAACTATGCTAAAGATAATAAAAATATTTAACTATAATAATCAGGAAAGGAGAAAAAATGGACTTTAAAATAGCTGTTTTAAAAGGTGACGGAATTGGTCCGGAAATAGTGAATGAGGCGATAAAAGTCTTGGATAAAATAGGAGAAAAGTTTGGACATAAGTTTAATTATGAACAGGGATATCTGGGAGGGGAATCAATTGATAAATTTGGTAAGCCGTTAACAGATGAAACAGTAGAATTATGTAAAAACAGTGATGCTGTGCTTTTAGGTGCAGTAGGAGGGCCTAAATGGGACGTTATCGATCCGGCTATAAGACCGGAAAAAGGTCTTTTGGGAATAAGAAAAGCTCTTGAGCTTTATACTAATCTGAGACCGGCTATTTTATACAATGCATTAAAGGATGCAAGCCCGTTAAAACCTGAAATAATCGGAGACGGTCTGGATATGATGGTAATAAGAGAACTTACAGGAGGACTTTACTTCGGTAAGAAAGAGCTTACAAAGGATTATGCATACGACACTATGTATTACACAAGAGGCGAAATAGAAAGAATAGTAAAAAAAGGTTTTGAAATAGCAAGACTTAGATCAAAAAAACTGACAAGCGTGGAAAAAGCAAATGTATTAGACAGTTCAAAATTATGGAAAGAAGTAGCAATAGAAATGGGGAAAGATTATCCTGATGTGGAACTAATCCATATGTATGCTGATAATGCAGCGATGCAGTTAGTTATAAATCCGAGACAGTTTGATACTATAGTTACAGAAAATACTTTTGGAGATATATTGTCCGATGAGGCAAGTATGCTGACTGGATCTATAGGAATGCTGCCTTCTGCAAGTCTGGGAGACGGAAAAGTGGGATTATATGAGCCTATACATGGATCAGCTCCAGATATAGCCGGAAAAGGAATTGCCAATCCTATAGCAACAATATTGTCAGTGGCAATGATGCTGAGATATTCGTTTAACTTAACAGAAGAAGCTGATACAATAGAGAAAGCCGTAGAAACAGTTTTGAATGAGGGATACAGAACAGGAGACATATACAGCGAAGGAACTAAAAAAGTAGGAACAGTGGAAATGGGAGAGTTAATAAAAGAAAGATTATAAGAAAGAAGGCGTAAATATGGATCTGAGATTCGCAGACAGAATGAACAATGCACAGAAGTCATTCATAAGAGAGATCCTGAAAGTAGTAGGAAATCCCGAAATAATTTCATTTGCCGGGGGTCTTCCCAATCCTATTTCATTTCCTGTGAAAAAAGTGCAGGAAGCAACAGATAAGATATTAGAAGAAGACGGGGAAAATGTTCTTCAGTATAGTACCACAGAAGGGTATCTTCCGCTGAGAGAATATATATCGGAACGATATTTAAAAAATTCCGGGGTAGTGGTACCTCCTGATGAAATACTTATTACAAACGGATCACAGCAGGGACTGGATCTTATAGGAAAAGTATTTCTCAATAAAGGTGATGTTATGCTGATGGAAGAACCGGGTTATCTCGGGGCGATACAGGCATTTTCAATGTTTGAACCTGAGTTTAAAACAGTTCCCATAAGACATGACGGTGTAGATACTGAAAAATTGAAGGAAAGCATAAAAAAATATAATCCTAAATTATTTTATGCAGTGCCGAATTTTCATAATCCTTCTGGTATTACATATTCAGAGGAAAACAGAAAACAGGTATCTGATATTATGAAGGATTCCAGTACGATATTTATAGAGGATGATCCTTACGGAGAACTGAGATTTATAGGGAATAAAGTTCCTTCAATGAAGAAATATATGAATGATAATGTTATTTTACTGGGTTCTTTCTCGAAGATAGTTTCTCCGGGAATGAGACTGGGATGGATACATGCCGCTCCCGAAATTATGGACAAGCTGATAATTGCCAAACAGGGAGCAGATCTTCACAGCAACTACTTTTCACAAAGAGTTGTTTATGAGTATCTGAAAGAAAATAATATAGAAATACACATAGAAAAAATCACAAATCTCTATAAAAAACAAAGAGACTGTATGGTTAATTCAATAGAAAAGTACTTCCCGAAAGAAGTAGAGGTTACAAAGCCGGAAGGCGGAATGTTCATATGGGTAACACTTCCTGAAAATTATTCTTCAATGGATTTGTTCAATATAGCAATAGAGAAAAAAGTAGCCTTTGTTCCGGGAGACCCCTTTTATGTGGGTGTGGAGGGAGTAAATGCTTTCAGGCTGAATTATACAAACAGTACCGAAGAGAAAATAGAAGAAGGTATAAAAATACTGGCAGAAAGTATAAAAGAGCTTTTGTCGGAATAAAATTAACAAACACAGGATAGTCTGAAATCAGGATATCCGCAATTAAATATATGGAGGTAAAAGTAATGTCAAAAGAAATTTTAGGGAAAACGGTTTATTATGATGAAGATTGTAATTTAGACCTGTTAAAGGGGAAAAAGATTACAGTAGTAGGTTATGGTTCACAGGGGCATGCCCACTCTTTAAACCTTAAAGACAGCGGAATGGACGTGACAATAGGACTTAGAAAAGAGTCAAAGTCATGGGCTGATGCTGAAAAAGCAGGATTTGTAGTAAAGGAAACTGCTGATGCTGTAAAAGATGCTGATGTAGTTATGATTCTTACTCCTGATGAATCACAGGCAGATACTTACGATAAAGAAATAGCACCTTATTTAAAAGACGGAGCTTATCTAGGTTTTGGACACGGATTTAATATTCATTATAAAAAACTGGTTCCTAAAGATACTGTAAATGTTTTCATGGTAGCACCAAAAGGACCGGGACATTTAGTAAGAAGAACATTTAAAGAGGGAAGCGGTGTACCTTGTCTTGTTGCTGTATATCAGGATCCAAGCGGGAACACAAGAGACTTGGCTTTAGCATGGGCTTCAGGTGTAGGCGGAGGAAGATCAGGAATTATCGAAACTTCATTTAAACAAGAAACTGAAACTGATTTATTTGGTGAACAAGCAGTGTTATGCGGAGGAGTTACTGAATTAATCAAAACAGGATTTGAAGTTCTTGTAGAGGCAGGATATGACCCTATAAACGCATATTTCGAATGTCTGCATGAGATGAAACTGATCGTAGACTTATTATATGAAGGCGGATTCGGAAAAATGAGACACTCGATTTCTAATACAGCTGAATTCGGAGATTATCTGATTGGTCCGAAAATAATAACAGATGATACAAAGAAAGTAATGAGAGAAGTTCTTACTGCTATTCAGTCAGGTAAATTTGCTGATACTTTCGTAGATGACTATAAAGCAGGAGCACCTTTCTTAAAGCAAAAAAGAGAAGAAGCTGCTGAGCATCCTATTGAAAAAGTAGGAGCAGAACTAAGAACTCTTATGTCTTGGATAGATAATAAAGAAGAAGTAGAAGTAACTGTAAATATAAAAGGAATTTTGGAACAGCAGAAAGAAAAAGTTACAAAGTAATAAATTATATAGAGGCCGTGTCTTAGGATGCGGCTTTTTTAATAGACTTAAATCAGTTGAATATGTGAAAGAGTATAATAGCTTGTCCCATATAAAGTGGACTATTGTGTTTACTAGTAAGTATAGATGAAAAATAATATATAATTAATTGGTATTGAGTGAAATACCATAATATGACATACAATTGTCATATTAAATATGATATAAAATATATATTACGAATAAGAAAGGCAAATTTATGATAGAAAATTTTAAATCAAAGAAAATAACTGGGGTAAAAATAAGAACTAATAATAATCGTGTTGATGAAATTGTCTCTTTATGGAAAAAAGTACCGAATTTAGGGTTAAGTGGGAATATTTATGCTATATATTATAACTATGAAAGCGATTATAATGGAAATTATGACTTTTTAATTGGCTCTAGTAATAATGATTTAAGTGATTATGTAAATATAGAAGAAGGAAAATATTCGGTATGGCAGGCAGAAAATAGTACTCCAGAAGCTGTTGGAGCAATATGGCATAAAATTTGGAACATGAAACTAGACAGAAAGTATGGAACAGATTTTGAAATATACTCACAAGATGGAAGCGTAAAAATCTATATTGGAATTAAATAAACGAAGTATGGCAAAAACCTATACCTTTTTTTACAGTGTAAAAGAGGTATATTTTTATGTAAAAAAGTCCTGATTCAGCATTTACATTACACTTCCCCCAATAAATAATGAGAAACCAAAAATATCAATTTAGTAAATTAATTAATAAATATAGGTGTAAATTAGATAAAAATAAGTGTATGAAAAATTGACAATTAACTAACAGCATAGTAGAATGTATCGAATAAAGCCGATAGTTATAACCAAATATAATCATCGATTTTTTTTAATAAAAGGAAATTGGATAATAGTTATAAAAGTAGACACGTAAAAGAAGTTAAGAGTTAAAAGAGATTAAAACATATATATTTAGAATTGATGCTGATGCGCCTGAATTGTAGAAAGTTGTAAAAATTGAATTAGATAATTTGAAAATAAAATTTCCTGATTATAATTTTGAAGCAAAATTTGGAGGTAAAAAATAATGTCTGTTGGATTATATAAATATAATGGTGATATTAATGATAGGGATTCAGAAGAGATCATAAGTGAACCAATTTCATCTCAAAGATTTTATAATGAGTATTGGGAAAAAGCCATTAAAGAATTAAATGTAAAATATATACAAGATGGAGCGGAATTTGATAAATCAAAATTGATTATTGTTATGAAAGAACTTAAATTATTAAAAGATTGGGCTTTAAAAAAATTAGAGGGGGAAAATTTAGAATATATGTCTAATAGGATCAGGAAATTACAAGAAATAATTCCAATTGCTTTACAAAATGATGATGATATTTTATATATTTTTTGAAAAAGAAGAATCTTCCTATGCCTTTATAAAAACAAAGAAATAACTCTTGGTAAATTAAAAATTTTTTAATTTAATCCAGACAACTATCGATTAGAAATTCCTTCATCAAATCGAAGTCATAAATATTAATAAAGGAGATTAACTATGAAAATTTTAAATGAGTTTGACTCTGTTCGTGATGGAACTTATTCAGAATTTAAATCTTTTTATTCTGGAGATATTAATGCAATGAACAAATATGTTAATTTAAACTTACTAAGTCTTACAATGGTGAATGATAAAAACGAAGAAGAAAAATTAAAAATAATAAATTTCTTAATTTCAGAAGGAATTGATATTAACTTTCAAGATTGTAAGTTTAAAAGAAATGCACTTCATTGGTTTTATTTTAGTAACTTTCGTCCTTCAGTAAAATATATGTTAGAAGTTACGAAAATATTAATAAATAATGGTATAAATGTAAATGAATTAGATAAATATGGAGCAACTCCGTTTAAATATGCTATAACAACTAATAAACTTCCTACAGTTAAATTAAAACAGGTTTATGAATATTTATTAAAAAGTGGAGTAGATTATAACATGAAAGACAGTTTTGGGAAAACATGTATTGATTATATGAAGGAATTATCATGGAGAAATGATGCTTTAAAAATCGTAAAGGAGTTTGAAGATGGAAATAAAAAATGAAAGTTATGATGGTTTTATTGTTTCTTAAATTGTCAAATAAAGTACAACACTTTTTCATAAATTAAGAATTAACAAATATAATTGAAATAATTCCAGTGGTGCATTGTAGTTTAGACATTTAATCCAAGATTTTGTCTGCACCCCCGCCGGCTTTTTTAATGTATATTTAGTAGATTAAAACTTCACTATAATTTTATATACAAATTTATGGCGCTAAATCGCATAAATGATAGAGGGCTTCCCTTTATAAATTACTTAATGATTGTTTTTGGTTTTTTGATATGATAAAATAAAATTATCGTAAAATTTTTTTACTGATAAATATATTTGAAAATATTGAAAAATAAAGTTTAATGGAGGGAGAAGGTTGATGAAAGATAAACTAACCTGGTTCGAGAATGTGGAGGAAAGAGTTCATCCATGGGAAGGATTAGGTATAAAATGGCTTACGGCTGCTATAAGCGTGACTAATGTACAAAGAGCAGTTGATTTTTATACTGGAATAATGGGTATGATAGCTATATCGGAATTAGAAGATGATAATAAGGACTTATTATTTGCAAGAATCAGATATAGAGGTGTTAACTTTGTTATAAATAAGGAAGGTTTCGATTCTGCACCTTTGTCGCCTGAATCCAGCGGACAAGTGCCGCCTTTCATTTTCTATCTGTATGTAGATAATGTAAAGGAATTAGCAGAAAAAATGCTGAAAAACGGAGCTGTATCACAGATAGAAATTTCAGAAACTCCTTGGGGCGACTTAAGAGCACGATTAAGAGATCCTTTTGGATATGTCTGGGATATCGCACAAAAAATATAATAATTAAGCTTATTTTGTTATTTACAAGATAAGCTTTTTTTAATTTCTTAGATATTTTCTTTGAATTTTTCTGTGATTCTTTACTTTTTTTATAATTTATGAATTAACTTTTTGTTTGATTTTTATTATTGGATAAGTTATAATTTTAAATAGTTTTACAAAAAAGCAAATAGCATGAAAGGTAGATTTATGAAAAAGTATTTATTTTTATTATTAGTCTTTTTATTTCCGGTATTAGGATTTGGTGCTGGAGCTAAGGATAGTTCACAGATTTTGGCAACAGCTTCAAAAGAACCGGGATATCAGCTAGTAGCAAGCACAACATCAGGAATGTCTGGAGTTATGATCAAATGGATTAAAGAGGATTCTTTAAAAACTGGAAAAGTCACAGTTTTATTTCAAAATGAAAAAGGTGATTCCATAGAGATTAATGGAGATTTTTCTACTTTTAACGGGACAAAAACACTGACATTTTCGGCAATAAACGGAGCAGGAGAGGCTGCTAAAAAGTTTATAAAAAACAGTGATGAAATAACACTGGTAATTCAGGATAAAAAAGGAAATAAATCTGAGGAAATTAAGTTTGACGTGGTAAAATTAGCAAGTAACTGGAAATAAATATTATATAAAAAGACCTGTTTTTAACTATACAGTTAGGCATAGGTCTTTTTTTCTTGAAATTATATTTATTATAAAATGTAAAAATCAGAAATCAAATAACCGAATAAAAGTTTTCTTACGCGTGAGAAATGTAATAATATACATATAAAGAATGGCTTTTAAATGTTTTAATTTTAATTTTTAGCAGAGTAAAAATTTGTAAGTGAAAATTAATCGAATGACTTTAAAAACAACAATAAGATCAATATTTGCATGTTATCTTTATAAGAAATAATATACAAATATAATGAAATATTATTTTGACATTTTAAAAGCAGAGGAGTAAATTTTATATATAAGAACAAAATACAGATAAGGATTTAGAGATGACAAAAGAAGAACTTTCAGTATCACAATACGGACGATATATAAAACTATTTATTGCTTTGGTAAGCGGATATATGCTTCCATATTTATTCGGCCATAAAGAGCTGTCAGCGTCAATGGCGACGTCTGCATGGCTCTCATTGGCTTTGGGACCATCAATTTCGAATTCAAGAGCTTATTTCGTACAGAGATTTATGACTAATCTGGTGCCGATACTTGGTGGTACAATTATCTTCATAATTACAAGACACGGTTTTATAACTATGATGATAGTAACTTTATTTATGTTTGTGCTGATGAGTAAATTTCCCAACAGGTTCAGGCTGACGAGCCTTGGGGTATCATTAACCCTGATTACCGGAATAGGAGGTAATTTTACCGCAGGAGGGGAAAGGCTTATATCTGTATGGCTCGGCATGGCAGTGGGATTTTTTATAGAATGCTATATTCTTCCGCCGGATCAGGGCTTTAAAATGAAAAAGATGCTCACAGATATGGAAAAAAAGATAATAAAAATTTACTACAGGCTGCTTCATGACAGAACGCTTACATCTTTGAAAGGATTCAAGATAGATGAACTCACAGAGGAATTAAAGAAAATAGAAGCACAAATGGCTGGTTTTAATAAGGATTTTTCTATAAAATGGGCAAAACACCTGAAAAAATATGAAAAAGATATAGATTTTTTCAAATACAGTATTGAGCTTCTGGAAGTTTCAGTGAGGTTTTTGCAGAAAGTATGTCTTTTTGAAAATGATCTTACAGAACTTTCCGAAGAAGAAAAAAAGTATTTATTTGTTAATATATCAGAGGTAGTAAAAAAACATGAAAAATTATTGCTTTCTTTCTATGAAACCACTGAAAATACAGAATATGAAGAAGAGCATTTTCTCGAGCAGAATATGGATATCTTAATAAGCTATCTCGCAGAGTATCAGGATACAGTGAGAAAAATAAGCAAGGAAATGTATAAGGCAGAATAAACGGATAAAAAATATTCAGACAAAATTATGGTTCCTGATTGTACTAACCGGAGTCAGAATAACTGGAAAAAAACATATCTGTCGCTACAGAAAATAACATAAAAATAAAAAGACTCCCCTAATACAGGGGATTTTATTTTGCATAGTTTTTTGCTTATTTTAGAGAAATAAATTAAGATTTTCTTTCTGCATATCGCTGATAAGATATATTTCACTATCAAACTTTAATAACCAACGGACATATGAAAAATTATCCGTGGTATTTCTCATACAGGTACCGGAAACAATCAGATCGTCTCTTGTACCGTCTGCATTTTCATCCTGCATATAACCGATTATTTTTAATCCTTCCTGTAAAAGAACCGGATTTCCCCAAAAATCTAACTTAACACTTTTTTGGGATAATAATACACAGTCATCCGATATAATTTCATTAAAATCCACATATATACAAGTATATTTTGAAGAAGAAGCATAGGAGTCTATTGTATAATCATGCAGTTCCTCTTTTCTTTTCAGACGTTTTTCTTTTTTACTCAGTTTTTTCTCTTTTATCTTAAATTCCTGAGGCAGATATATCGGATAGAACACTGTTGATACACATAAGACTATTTCTTCCGTGTCAGAAATATTTATTGAATGATCCAAATCATCCCATCCATCCACGTCATAATAAACTTCCCAGATTCCTTCGTTGTTAAAATAAGGATGTGAAGGGCAAAATATGACTTCTTGAAGTTTAAAATCCAGCTTTCCGCTGTGCAATTTGTATTTTTCTATATACTTTTCAGCTAATTCTACGGCTGATTTTTCGTTTAGATTAGGCACTATACTCCCTCCCATTTGTATAATAGAGATTATATCATATTAATTTTGGAAAATTATATAAAAAAATAATGGTAATATTTAATTAATAAATTTCAGATTTATCAACAAAGATATTATAAATTCAGAATGGAATATAAGAATAAGCATATATTCTTTAAAATTATTTCACAGATAAAATATTTTAAATCAGCTTGCTTTTTTATAAAATATGATTTATCATATAAGTATGAAAAATATGAAAAATCAAAAGGAGAAAAAATGAAATATAAAAATAAAGAATATGAATGCGGTACAGCCAAGCTTGGGGAAAGAGGACAGATAGTAATTCCGAAAGCTATACGTGAAGAGCTGGGGCTGAAGCAGGGGGATAATTTGATCCTTTTAGGAAATAAAGAGGAAGGAATAAGAATTATAAATGCAAACAGCCTTGAGGAACTGGCTGAAATAGTGTTAAAAGAAAAAAATAACTGAATCGCAGGTGATAGAAAATGAAAATAGTAATTATCGGTGGTGTTGCAGGGGGAATGAGTGCGGCGGCAAGGCTCAGAAGACTGGACGAAAAAGCAGATATCGTTGTAGTGGAGAAGTCCGGCTATGTTAGTTTTGCCAATTGTGGTCTTCCATATTATATCGGTGGTGTAATAGAAGAAAAAGAAAGCCTGATTCTCGAAACTCCTACCACATTAAGAGAAAAGTTTAATCTGGATATCAGAGTGAAATCAGAAGCTGTTTCCATTGATACTGAAAAGAAAGAAATAAAAATAAAAAATATTGAAACTAACAACGAGTATACTGAATCATATGACAAACTTTTGATTTCTACAGGAGCTAAGCCCTTTGTCCCGTATATAGAAGGACTGGAAGAAGCCGGATATCTCACACTTAGAAATATAGAGGATATGGAAAAAATAAGTAATTCTGTGAATTCTGATATTTGTAAAAATGCAGTTATCATAGGCGGAGGATTTATCGGACTGGAAACAGCGGAAAATTTGAAGCAGAAAAATATAAATGTTACGATTATTGAAAAGTCTGATCAGGTTATGGCACCGCTGGATTTTGAAATGGCGTCATTTATACACGGGGAAATAAAAAGAAGAAATATCGCCCTTTATTTAAACAGTGATATTATCCAGATAAATAATTCAGACGGAAAAAAGATCATAAAGCTTAAATCAGGAGAAGACGTGGAAGCTGATATAATAATAGTTTCCATAGGAGTAGTTCCCGATTTAGATCTTGCCAAGAATGCCGGACTGAAAATAACAGCCGGAGGAGCCATAGAGGTGGATGAATATCTGAGAAGCAGCAGCAGTGATATTTTTGCAGTGGGGGATGTAATAGAAATACCAAATATAGTTACTGGACAAAAATCATTGATTCCGTTAGCCGGTCCGGCAAATAAACAGGGCAGAACTGTCGCAGGAAATATTCTCGGAAGGGAAGAAAAATATTCCGGAGCTTTGGGAACTTCAATTATGAAGTTTTTTAGTATAACAGCAGCGTCTACAGGAGTAAATGAAAAATATCTGAAAAAGCAAAATATTAATTATAAATCTTTATTTATTATCAAACCGGATCATGCGGGATATTATCCCGGAGCCGCAGATATTCACTTTAAAATATTATTTGATCCTCAGACAGGGCAGATTTTCGGAGCTCAGGCTGCGGGTGGAAACGGAGTGGATAAAAAGATAGATATTATAGCCACGGCGATATTGGGAAATATATCTGTTTATAAACTGAAAGATTTGGAAACTGCTTATGCACCGCCGTATAATTCCGCGAAAGATATTATAAATTATGCATCGTATATGGCAGAAAATATGGAGAAAGACGGACTTGAAACAGTCAGCTGGAATGAAACGGGCGAAGGAGAGTTAATAGATGTCCGGACTGAAGATGAATATAATATAGATCATATTCAGGGAGCTGTGAATATGCCGTTAAATACTCTGAGAGAAAATCTGGGGAAACTGGACAGAAATAAGGAATATATTGTCTACTGCAAGATAGGGCAGAGAGGGTATAACGCACAGAGAATACTGGTAAATAACGGCTATAAGGTCAAAAATATGAATGGTGGTTTCAGTATATATAAGTCAGCTTCAATAATTCAGGATAACAGAATAAAATTTGAAGATTGCAAAAAAGATAATATTATATATAAAAACATATCCGAACCTGTGCCGGAGAATAAGACTTTACTTGATGTCAGCGGTTTGCAGTGTCCCGGCCCGATTATAAAAATAAAAAATAAAATTTCGGAATTAGAAGAAGGAGATGTGCTTGAGGTTAAAGCCACAGATCCGGGTTTTGAAAATGATATTAAAGTATGGATAAAACAGACAGGGAATACATTACTTAATATAGAAAATACAGATGGTAAAATTCTGGCGGGAATAAGGAAAGGGAAGGAAACATCAAGTGCTTTCAGCACAGAAACAGAGGCAATTAAAGGAAACAGCACATCTTTAGTAGTATTCAGCGGGGATTTTGATAAAGTTTTTGCAGCATTGGTAATAGCAAACGGAGCTTTGGCAATGGGAAACAGTGTATCGATTTTCTTTACTTTCTGGGGATTAAATGTTTTGAGAAAAAGTAATTATAAAACAAAGACAAAAAAAGGGTTAATAGAGAAAGGTTTTGGAATAATGATGCCTAAAGGGGTCAGCAGGCTGAGATTGTCCAATATGAACTTTTTTGGTTTGGGACGGAAAATGATAAATAAAGTAATGAAAAATAAAAACATAGAATCTCTTGAATCTTTATTGGAGCAATATATAGAAAACGGCGGAAAAATAACAGCCTGTACAATGTCCATGGATGTAATGGGAATAAAAAAAGATGAATTAATAGAAAATATAGAATATGGCGGGGTAGCAAGCTATATGGAAAATGCAAATAAATCAGGGCATAATTTATTTATATAGTTTTGTAAATAATAGCTCTAAACAAATATCAAAATATTAAATCACCAAGGAATTTATATGGTTATATTGTCTGGAACAGAAAACTTTTAAGTATTTGAATATAATAAAATAAATCCGGAGTTATCATTTTAAACTCCGGAAATTTTAATTACTAATGTTTTTTCTATACTAATTAATAATAAAGAAAAAACATAATAATTTTAGTTCTGCTGATTGCGATACTTTTATTTCAGTATAGGTGTAAAAATTTCATTTTTTAAAATATCTTAGTATAAAGATATTGATCTTTGCCAGATATAATTACTATATTCATTTTCATAAAACCATACTTTATACACACTTCCAACAGAATGAAAATTAACATTTTGATAGGAATTAACATAGAATCTAAAGATTTTTCCTGATTCCAAACTTTTGCATCTAAAAGAATATGCGTCAAAATCCCGCGAAAGTACCCTGCATTCATTAACAAATCTTGAAAATGAAAAAGTTGATAATAGTAAAAAAAATAATATAAATTTCTTTAACATAAATCCTCCTAAATTTTTTATATATAATATTAGTTACAAACTGTCATAAATTCTGGCTAGTTCCAATGTTCTTTTTTTTGTTTCTTCTAAAAATACACTTTTTCCGCTAACTATTCCCGCTGAACCGCCTCCTGAATCTTCTAAAGCTTCATTTATTTTGGAATCTCTTCTTTTTATCCAGTCCCGCTGGATATTTCTCAAGGAGATTTGTTCCTCTTGTGAAAGTTCGTTCATTAGAATTTTATAAATATTATTAAGCTCTGCATCCCATGCTTCGGCGGCATAAATTACAGCATCAGCCATGTCGGATGTTGATTCTGCATAAGACAGCATATCATCCAGTTCATCATCAACCGACTTCATTTTTACAATTAGATTTTTTTCATAATTTTTACTTTTTGAGATGCTCTTTTTTTTCTTTATATTTTCATCTGAAATCAGATCGCTCTCTAAAATTAATTTCCAGTCCCCGTTAATTTTTTCAAAAACGAGATACGACGGATATTCTTTTGTTCCGCTTTTAGTAGTTACTTCTTTTAAAAAATCAGCTTTGATCTGATTATCCGAAAGAAATTTATATTCAATATTTCCTTTTATTTCCTGACCGTATATGCTGTTGTTTGCGAAAAACTTCTTTTTATCGGCAATATATTCAGCCTTACTGACTGTCCGCTGGTAGTATTCTATTTTTTCAGCTAGTATTGATTCCAATGACGCGATATCTTTGTTACTTGTAGCATTATTCCATTTCAAAATTATTTTTTCTATCTCCGGATCAACTGAATTATCCTTGTTTTGTTTAATATTATTTTTTTGTGTTGTTTTCGTGGAAAAATTTCCTAACAATTTATTTAAAGTATCATTTTTACAGGAAATTAAAGAAAAAACCAAAAGACAAAAAAATATTTTTCTTAATTTAAACAATTACACTCCTCCAATCTTTATTTTTTGCTGAATTCAATCAATATGACCGCTGTAAAGAACCCGCCTGATATTATGAAGTTAATATGCGATAATAATAATTTTTTATTTATTTCTATAATTTTTATATCTGGAAATCAATTCTAACAGCTGCTTTAAAGTTATTCCCAAAATAGCTGCATCATCTGTATATCCTAAAACTGGTATTACATCCGGAACAGCGTCAATTGGTGAGACTACATAGACAATAGTTCCTATAATTATGGCTAAACTCTTTGCATCAATATTAAAATCCCCGCTAAAATGATCTTTTACCATTTGAATTAATAGTAAAAAATCACGTGCTAAACTGCCTAATTTCCCTGCCTTTTTTTCTCCTTTTCTCAAAGTTCCGTCATCAATATTTTCTGACTGGAATTCATTAAAATATTTTTCCTGCTCTTCGTCTTCAAACTGATTAGACATTTTTCCTCCTTGCTATAGTTTATAATTGATATTTTTGTTTTAATGTTCGTGTTTTATAAATTTTGCGAACAAAAAAGTCATTATTAGTATGAAAAACAAAGGCTTTATTATATATCCAAATTATATTATTATTATATTAAATTTGACATATTTGATTAATTTTAGTATAATATATACACTTGAATATTCGTAAAATTTATAAAGTACGAATTATAATATTGATAAAAAAATATAAAATTAAAATATTGTAGAATTTAGGACGTTTTGCAATTGTAAGACCGTCAATATATTTCTGCGGTTTATGGGATAGAAAATTAAAATCGAGGATTCAGCGAAAGTATCAGCATCCTCGATTTTATTATGGGAATTTCTTAGTTGACTGGAATATAGATTATAAGTTTTTTTTGACTAGGATTTTGATAACTACAGAAATTAAAAAAGATGATTTTTGTATTAAACACAAGAATCATCAATTATTTTAACATGAGAATATACTTACTTTCTTTTCTGCTGTATATTTTATTTTGGTACAGAATTTTTTCATCACTCTGCCTCTTTGCAAACATCAACCCATTTTTCAGCGCCTGAATATCTGAATAAATCGTCGCATGTAAGCTCTATAGCACTGTTACCGCTGCCGCAGGCAGGAAAAACAGTATCAAAGCGTTTTAAAGAAATATCCAGATAAACCGGAATACCATCCGTCACTGCAAAAGGACAGACACCTCCCGCAGCATGTCCTGTAAAGGACAGAACCTCTTCAGCAGAAGGCATTTTTGCTCTCATTCCGAATTCTGCTTTGAATTTAGGATTATTTATCTTCACATCACCAGATGTTAAGACAAGAATACAGCTGTTATCTTTTTTGAAGGAGAGAGTTTTTGCTATTCTTGCTGGAATTACGTTTAAAGCTTGTGCAGCCAGTTCTACAGTTGCACTGGAAGTATCAAATTCCATAATCTTTTCTTCCATATTGAATTTTTTGAAAAATTCTTTTACCTGTTCTATTGCCATTAATTACTCCTATTCTGACGTTTTTTAATATTATAACACCAGAGTGTTAAGATTGCTACAGCTGAATTAATTTATTTATATAAATGCAAGGTATCAGGTAATTACAATATAAGTCTGAACTAGTATTATAAAAATAACAGAGCTTATAAAAATTAATGCAATTTTCTTTTCGTTTATTTTTCGATTTAGACGGCTTCCTATAAGACCACCGAGTATAGCCGCAGGAATCATATAGACTGCCAGCGAGAAGTCCGCATAACCGTTTAGTGTATATTTAAAAAGAGAGCTTATAGTAGTCAAAAAAGTAATGAAAATACTGTCAACCGAGGCTTCTTTGATATCCAGACCGAAAAAAATTATCAATGTACTGACTTGAAACGGGCCTCCGCCTATTCCAAAAAAGCCTGATAAGCCGCCTGTTATGATTCCTGTAAAAAATTGCAGAAACGGATTTTTAATATTTATTTTTGGTATTTTGTTTCTGTAAACTACAGATAGTAAAACGAGAATCAGCATAAAGATATATGCCTTGTCAATAAAGTTTTCATTGACATATTTTAACAGAGTACCGCCTAAAAAACCGCCGATTATGCTTCCTGATGCCAGAATAAGAATTTTTTTTATTTTTATATGTACTTTTTTCCTGATATAGGTTATTAAAGTAACGATTGACATCGAAAGCACTACTATTGAAGATGTAAATGAAGCAAGACTTTTGGCAGCACCCATAGCAGCAAGCGCGGGTCTTATTATCAGCCCGCCGCCTATACCCACTATGGAGCCTATTATTGTAGAAAATAAACCTATTAAAAAAAATATCATAAAATTACTCCTGTTGATTTATTTATTAATTTATATATTTCCGGATAAATCAGAATTGTTCATAATCTTCCGGGTTTTTACTGCTTGGTTCATGGCTTGTCCTTTTATTAATCTTCCAGTTTTCAGCGATTCTGATTCCTCCGGAAAGCAGTGGGTCTTCTGTGTCAATCTGCCATTTTAAGAGCCGTATTCTCAAATCCTCCAAAATATTTTTATATTCTGAATTATTTATAAGATTTTTTCTTTCACCGGGATCATTATAGAGATCATAAAGAGCTTCGCTGTATTTTTCCTGAGATAGAAGTCCGTTGTCCAGCAGCAGGTTTTTGGTTTCTGAAACATCAATATTTGAAATATTTATTCTTAAATATTCTTCATCATAATATTTTATATACTTGTAATTTTCTGTTCTCACACATCTCACAGGTTCGTAAGAAGTATGAAAGTTTATTTCGCCGTAAATTTCATCCCTGTGTTTGGTTATCTTGCCTGCAAAAAAATCTGAAAAAGATTTTCCCTGAAGTCTTGCAGGTTTTTCAATGCCGGTAAGATCACATAAAGTAGCAAATATATCAACTTGGGAAACTAAAGTATCTGTGACACTCCCGTTTTTTTCAGAATCAGGAACTCTCATTATTAATGCAACCTCCAATCCGCTGTCAAAAAGTGTACACTTGGCATATGGATATGGAATACCGTGGTCAGTGGTGAAGATAACAATAGTATTTTCATAGAGATTATTATCTTTGAGAGTTTTTATTATATGTCCGAAACATTTATCGGCATAATAAACAGAGGTTAGAAACTTTGCATGTTCGTTTCTTGTTTCTTCAAAATCCGGAACCGGATAAGGAGCTTTCACAAAATCTTTATTTACAATATCCTTATTAATTTCCGGAAATTTTCTATGTGTGGAAAACATACCAAATGAAAGAAAGAAATTTTGCTTACTGCCGTTTTCTTTTATCCATTCTGAAACATTTTCAGCATTGGTAATGTCCCAAAGGTAGTAGTCTTCCTGATGTTCATAATTATTTTCGGATGTTATATCAAAATCATAACCTATTGCTGTCGCTCCGCCTTTATGATCGGAATAAGAGCCGTACTCGTGCTGAATACCGCATAAAACAGTTTTATAATGATTTTCTTTGAGATGGCTGACTAAATGCCAGCTGTAATCTTTTAATGAAAATCCCCTGTTTGCTAAGCCGAGCATCCCGTTGGAATGAGGATACATACCTGTAAGAAGTCCGGATCTGCTCGGAGAACATGTAGGGCTGGTACAAAATGCCTTTTTAAAAACAACTGCATCTTCGGCAAAATTCTTTACATTCTCTGAGGGAGCATCGTAACCATAAGGACTAAAGATATTTCCGCTGTCATGTGTATGGATGTAAATGATATTATAATTTTTTGCACTATTCATAAAATCTATCTCCCTGTTATTCCAGATTCAGACTGGCTTTTATTTTCTCCTCGATTTCTTCTTCGGAAAGAAGATTTTTCAGACCTATTAATTTTTTGTTGTCATCAACATTAAAATTATTTTTCAAACCTTCTGCTACAAAAATAATATCATAGTTATTAACCATTGATTTCGCCTGTCCTACACTCATATGATCAATACTTGATTCAATTTTTAGTTTATCAAGTACTTTTTTGATTTTCATTTTTATTATCTGGCTGGATCCCATGCCAGCACCGCACGCCGCTAATACTTTCAGCATAATTTTTCCTCCTGAATTTTTATTTTATAAAATATGATTCTTTATTTCTTACATATTGCAATTGCGGAATTATAAGCATCAAGACTACAACTAAAATAACCCCTGTCAGATGCAGATTATTTATAAAAAGTCCCAACACAGGCCAAACTGTATCCCAATCCAGATTTCCCGTCCAACCGCCGTATTGAGTCAGTTTGAAAATGTAAACAGCTGCAAGCGACCCCAAAACCTGAATTATACCAGAAACTATGGGAATTATAGTTGCTGCTCTTATCCCGCCTTTTTTATCAGCATATACAGCAAGTGTAGCATTATCAAAAAATAGTGGAACAAATCCCGGAATAAGCATAATCGGTGATTTAAATATAATCAGCCCCAGTATTGCTATAAGCTGTCCTACTGCGCCAAATATAAAACCATATAAAATAGCATTTGGAGATGAGAAACCAAATGTAACAGCACAGTCTACAGCAGGAATAGAACCTTTCAGAAGCTTTTCCGAAATTCCAACAAATGACTCCACGAGTTCGGCAACAAACATTCTTACTCCGGTCATTAATATTACAATATTCACTGAAAATACAAGGGATTTTTCCAATATATATGTGAAAAATGTAATTCCACCTTCAAATGCTTTAGGATCAAGCTCTTTTAGAAGCGGTTCGCCGATAAACAGCATAACTGCCCCGAAAAATATAATCATTAGCAGTCCTGTTGCAATGATATTATCATTTAATACAGCGAGCCAGCCCGGAAGCTTTACATTCTCTACTGTTTTTTCTTTATTTCCAATTTTGTGTGCTATTTTATCTGTTACCCAGATACCGAACATTTGCTGGTGACCTACTGCGAAGTCTGAATTTCCTGTGAGATTTCTCGTAGCTTCCACAGTGAGGTTGGCAAAAACAGCCCAGTAAGTCCCTACTAATATTCCTACAATAATAGCCCCGTAAATATTTCTGAATCCGGGCATTACGGCAAAAATAATCCATGTAACCATTGTTGCCTGTTTGACCATAATATGACCTGTGATAAAGACAGTTCTTACTTTTGTAAATTTTTTCAGTAATACCAGTACAATATTCCATACAAAACCTACCAAAAGAGACATCATAGTCCAGCTGGTAGTAACACTGATACTTTCAAGAGCCTGAGTCGCAGCATTAAAACCAAAATTGGAATCAATAACGACAGCGCTGATCTGATATTTCTTTGATAAACCCTTTAGAATAGGGTCAAAATTCTTTACAAGACCTGAAGAACCTACATTCAGGATCATAAAACCAATCGCAGCTTTGATGAAACCTCCAAGGGCATCGTATACTTTACGTCCAATTGCGAGATAACCGACAAATACAATAATTCCAATAAAAAATTGCGGTTTGGCAATTATATTTGTAAATAGTAAATTAAATATTTTTAATATGATTTCCATATTTTTTCCTCCATATTATTTTATACATTCTTTTTTTTCTGCCCGTAATAAGCATTAGCCCCGTGCTTTCTCAGGAAGTGTTTGTCTAGAAGTTCCTGCTGCATACTCTCTTTACCGCTGTTAAACATTTCCATACTTGCTGCCATTCTTCCTATCTCTTCCAATACCAC
>NZ_JAMZGM010000039.1 GCF_024158605.1 Sebaldella sp. S0638
AGGAGTAAGAGTGGAAAGAGAAGAAGGAAGTGTAAAAGGTACAAAATATCAGTTAGACTTTTCATGGAAATTCTAAAGGGGAGACAAACAGAAGAAATGGGGATTTTCTTCATTTCTTCTGTTATAAAAATAAACAGGAGGAGAAATGAAAAGAATATTATTATGTTTGCTTTTAGGAACAATGTGTTTTGGTTATACCAGAATGTCAACACTTACCGAAGAAGCCGGAAAACTTAACAGTGCTGAAACAGGGAGACAGAAAAGATTAGTACAAAGAAAAGAAAAGCTTGAGAATGATCTGTCAAAATTATATGAAAATTATAACAGCAGAACAGAAATAACAGAAAAGCTGAGAATGGATTCAGAAGTGAGATGGTACAGAGATGAATACAGGGAGATACTGAAAAAGTATGATGATGTTCAAAAAAATCTAAGTGAAGAGATAAATAAAAAAGAAAAAGAACTGGCATTAGTGAATATAGGGCTTGGCATACAGGAAGAAGCAGTTTTGGAAGATTAGAAATCTTTTCAGGATAAAAACAGGAGGAATTATGAGAAGAATAATATTACCCGTAATCATATGTCTGTTTATAAGTCAGGGACTTTTGGCAGCGCCGAAACTGAAAAGCGGAAAAAAAACCGAAAGTCAGAAAATGCAGGCTGAAATAGACAGAATAGAAAAAAGAGTAAATGAAATTAATAAAAATATAGAAGACTACAAGGAAAATGAAAAAAAACTGGATGAGCTTGAAGTAAAATATGAAGAGACAGTTACAGATTTGAGACTAAAGTAGAAGGTGAGATTAATGAAGAAATATTTACTGTTAGCAGCAGCACTGATTTTGTTTGGATGTACAGCGGGGGAAACTAAAAGAACAATAGAAGATACAAAAGAAAGAGTAGACAGAACAGAAGAATATCTGTGGGAAAACCAGATAAAAGAATAAGCAGGAGGAGATAAAATGAGAAGAATGATTCTGGCGGGAATATTTCTGCTTAGTATGATTCCTTTATCAGGAGAAGAAATTATAATAGAGGAAGAGGTAAAAACAGATCTGAAACTGGAAAAGGCAGAAGCAGAACTGGAATATATGAATGAAAAAGTAGATTTTTATAAAAGAGTGGTAAGAAGCGTTCAGAGAGAAGAGGAAGAGCTGAAAGCACTGAAAAGAGCAAGGGTGAGAAAATAAAAAGTCAAGGAGAAAATATGAAAAAAAAGCTACTGTTACTAATAAGTTTTTTACTGGTATCATGTTCTACAAATAAAGCTTTGGTGGAATATAACAGCAAGAGAATGGATAAGAATGAGGAATATCTGAGAAGTGTAGAAAGTAAAACAGTTCCAAAGGGTGAAATAAAAGGGAGTACAAGAAGAGTGCCGCTGGAAAAGGAGGCAGACAGATGAAAAGAAAGATAGTATTGTTATTATTTGTACTGGCGGCTTTTAGTACAGCAAGACCGTTTACTACAAAGCAGATGAGAAATGATACAATAAGAATAAATGCCCTTGAAGTGGAATTTGTGGAGGAAACTCCTGCGGCACAAAAGCCGAAACAAAATGGAAGCGGAGAAGTAAAAAAAATAATACGTTTGAATGAGAATAAACTGTATTTTGATTTTGACGACAGCAGAATAAAGCCGGAATATTACGGCGTACTGAGAGAAATGGTAACAGAGATAAAGGAAATGGACTCTGATGTGGTAATAAGAGGTTATACAGATTCTAAAGGAACTGATGAGTACAATAACAGACTTTCACTGAGAAGAGCCGAGGCTGTGAGAGATAAATTAACGGAATTTGGTCTGGAGCCGGGAAGAATAATCAAGGTAGAAGGTATGGGGAAACGGAATCCTGTTGCACCTAATACAAATAAAGACGGAAGTGATAATCCGGCAGGGCGTGCTTCAAACAGAAGAATTGAACTGGAACTTGTGAAATAGTCACTAAAAAATTAATATAATAAAAATCTGTGAATAAAATCAATATGTTGTTTTGGAGATTTGTTCGCAGATTTTTTGTGGTTTAAAAATTATGTGTATGGGGTTTCTATTATCTGTAGTTTAATCAGGAAGAATTTTTTATAAAAATATGTTAGAATAAAAAAGTAAACTGGTAACAGAAAAATAAAATTTGGGGGAATTTTGGAAAGATCATATCACGTTAACATGTAGAGAAAAACAGATTCTGATTTTATGGAAAGGTGATGATAAAATTGAAAGAAAATAAATATGATGATGAGAAATTTTTTAATCAGTATAAAAAAATGGCAAGATCAACTGGTGGTTTAGAAGCAGCAGGAGAATGGCATGAATTCAGAAAAATGATGCCGGATTTTCAGGGTAAACGTGTATTGGATCTGGGATGCGGTTTTGGATGGCATTGCAGATATGCGGCAGATAACGGAGCAAAATCTGTGACAGGGGTGGATATATCAGAGAAGATGCTGGAAAAAGCAAGAGAAATGACAGAGTCGCCGGTAATTGAATATATTTTAATGCCTGTGGAAGAAGTGAGTTATCCGAAAGAAAGCTTTGATGTGGTGCTTAGCTCTCTGACTTTTCACTATATAGATTCTTTCAGAAATATATGTAAAAAAATATCGGATTTTCTCACTGATGGAGGGCACTTTGTTTTTTCCGTGGAGCATCCGGTGTTTACGGCATATGGTACACAGGACTGGTATTATGATAAAAACGGAGAACGGATTCACTGGCCTGTAGACAGATATTTTTCAGAAGGACTTAGAAAAGCTAATTTTCTTGGTGTGGAAGTGATGAAATATCATAAGACACTTACTACTTATATAAATGATCTTATATGGGCAGGCTTTGAAATAACCGGCTTTATGGAACCGAAACCTGAAGAGTCAATGATGAGGGAAATTCCCGAGATGCAGGATGAATTAAGACGTCCAATGATGCTTCTTATTTCGGCTAAAAAAAGAAAAGCATAAAAAAACAGGATTAGTCCGGATTTACTATCGGTATAATCCTGTTTTTATTTTGATTGCATTAATTATAAATAAACCATAGGTTTTTGATAAGACCATCTTGTATTTCATAAACAGCTGCCATTTCTACGGCTTTATCTTTTACCAGTCCCGCGACTTCTGAATGATCTATTATTTTATTTCCCATAACAATCCTGTTTTTAAGCCTGGCATGAACTTTTAGAACATGAAATCTTTCGATACATTTTTCCCTGAGCTGTTCTTTTCCGCTTAAAATAATTGAGTTATCAAGAAGATTAAATATTTTTATGTCATTATGATACATAGAAAGAAAATTTTCCAAATCATGAATATTATAAAAATCCAGTTGTTCCTGAACTATAGTTTCGGGTGTTTTCATTGTTCCGTTCTCCTTTCAGTTAAAGCCGTTATACTCTGTTAACATACTCCAAAAAAGCAAAATCAGAGTGATCAAAGCAGAGTTTTGTTATAGAACCATGGTTAAATCTGAATTTCCAGTAAGCTTCAAGGTTTCCTGTGAAATAAAATGAAAGAACTGCCTGTATAACACCAGAATGTGTTGTTATAAGGATTTTTTCACCTTTATGGGATTTTTTTATATCCTCAATTTCATTAACAGCCCTCATCATAAAATCGTGTATACTTTCCCCGTCAGGAATCTGATAATTTTCCCAGTTTTTGAAGAAAAGTTCTGCTTCTTCAGGGTATCTGCCCATTAATTCCTGATGGCTCAATCCTTCAAAAATTCCAAAATTCAGCTCACGGAATCCGGGCTTTTCTATAATATTGAGATTAAGATGTTCATTTATAATTTCCGCAGACTCGGTACATCTTTTTAAGTCACTGGAATAAAATAAACTGATACTTTCATCGGCAACATTCTTTTTTGCATTATGAATCTGCTGAATTCCTTCAGCAATAAGAGGCGGATTAAGCTGTCCAAAGTATACTTTTTTCACATTCAGTTCTGTAATGCCATGCCGTACAAATAGAAATTCCGTATTTTTACTCATTTTAAAATCACTCCCGTGATAAGCACAAGAATACTGGTCATTTCAAGGCTCGCACCCATAGTATCCCCTGTGATTCCGTCAATTTTTTTTGTGACATAAAATAAAAAGTATATAATAAAAGCCAGACATACAAAAACAGATATTAAACCCTTGAATCCTGCTAAAAAGAAGCATATTACAGAAGTAATGACCAGCGAAATCAAAATATCAGACTTAGAATTATAGTCCATTATTGCATTGCTCATGCCGCTTTTTCTGGCATATGTTCCGAGACCGGCATTGGTAACCGTGGCGAGCCTTGCAATAACAGGCATTATAATAATATATTTTATATCCGCTTCTGCAAGAAGGAATGTTTTTAACAGAAAATATATTATCAAAACTATTGCTCCATTAGTTCCTATTCTGGAATCTTTCATTATTTCCAGTATTTTATCTTTCGGGCGATAGCTGAAAAGACCGTCAAATGTATCAGCCAGTCCGTCCAGATGAATTCCGCCGGTAATAACGGTCTCTGCAATAACAATACAAACTGCGATAAGGAGTCTGCTGTCTGTGAATTTCGATACGGCGAAATAAGTAAGGTATAACAGTCCCCCGATCAGCAAGCCTAAAACCGGGAAATATTTTATTGATTTTCCGAAATCCTTATCACTATATTCAGTTTTCAATGGAACAGGAATACGTGTCATAAACTGTGTAAGCAGAATAAATTGTTTTATCAAAATGAACACCTCTAAATTATTAATATTTATTTTTATATTATCAAATATCTGATATTTTGTACAGCATGGAAAAATTATAAATAAGTATGCAGAAAGAATAATATATGTTTTCTGAAGCAGTAAAATTTTAGTATACAAACCTTTTTATATGTGTTAAAATTTTTATAGTCACTCAAATGAAAATTTTGAAAGATATAAAATAAAAAATTAAGGAGATGAAAATATGCCGGGAGAGCAAAAAGGAATTCAGGATTTATACTTTCCAAATAGAAGTTATAGAGAAAATGCCCAGTTTCCCAATATTATGGCAGCGGTGGAGAACCTGGACTTCAAACAGGCAGTTTCAGAATTTGATAAATTAAGACCAGAGGAAAGAAAAGCATACATAATAATGAGCTCTGTACTGAAAAATTTTCTGGATCCCAGAAAAATCAATTTTAATCTTCTTTTTCAGACAGGTGCTGAGCTATATAAAAATATAGGTGAACTCGGGTTTTATTTTCAGGCTATATTGGATAAAAAAAATGCAGACAATGAAGATGTCAGAAAATATGCGGATTTATTAATGCAGCTGAGTATTGCAGGAGTAATGAAAATACAGGAAGAAGCAAAAGGATATCCGGAAAAGCCTATTAACGGCATGGTGTGGCTGGATGGAGCCTGTATTGATGTATGGAATGATTTTCTGGCGAACTATTTTGATATAATAAAAGATTATAAAAATTACTATAATTCAAGGCTTATACAGTCGAGAATAGTATTTGCAATAAAGCGTCATTATTCTTACGAGATAGCGAGAAGTACGTATAATATGGGGCTGGCAAACAGTAAAATCGGTGAAATGGAAACAGCGCTGAAATGTTATCAGGCTGTGGTAGATGATTTTCAGGAGATACTTGATCAGCCTTTGGAATATTTCGCTGAGAATATGGAGGCTGTGCATGAACTCTATTACCTGGGAGAAGCACTGGAAAAGTATATAGATCTTGAAGGGCATTCTGATGAGACATTGAGGGAGCAGTACAGAAAAGTAAAAGAACTGGAGAATATGCTGAAATCAAAAATGAATATTTAATAATAGTAAAGGCAGTATTGAGGTAGATAAGCGATGCTGCCTTTATGTTTTTTATTGGTGTTTTTGTTAAAAATATGTTATAAATAAAAAAGAACGATATTTTAAAACAAGATGAAATGGGGAGTTTTATTGAAAAAATTAGATTTTTTGTTTTCTTTTTTAGTTAAAATAATTATTTTGATTATTTTTGGGATATTTTGTTGTTATATAATGAGTCTGAATCTTTTGGTTATTGTTATTACATTGTTATTATTTTCTTTTATGAATTCTTTTCTTATTTTAGAAGGGCGAACAAAATTTGACATGGAAATTTTTTCTTTTCAGACAATTGCAGTTTTTCTTTTTGAGCGGAGGGCTATTTTCTATTGGCGGGAAGTACCGGATGAAATTTTTACTCATTATAGTTATATAGTATTATTATTTTTGCTTATTTCACTGATTTTATTTATCTTCTTGAAGTTTAAAAATGAAAATATTTTTTTAAGAAAATACTTTTATTGTATTTTTTTATATCTCATTGTTATTCAAAATATGCTGGAAAGTGAGTATTTGGTGATTATTTCTCTTATAGTTTCAGTGTATGAAGCAGTTTTTAGTTATTATATGATTGATATTTTAGTAATATCTATGATAAATATTTTTTTGATCAAAAAAAATAAGAAATTTATATATAATTATTTTTTTATTGTTTTAGCAGTTTTAATAAGATGTATGACTAATATTTTATGGAGGATTTGATAGAGGATAAAGAAAGAACGGAAAAATAGATTAATGCAGCTATAGCATTGGGAAATGATACGATGACAGAAGTGCTGCACCTGGAATGCAGAGAAGAAAATCTAAAAACTGAGGATATTATAATTCAGGGTTCAGAAAAATTTTAAAGAATGTTATATTGTCTGAAATATAATGCTGCAAACTTTATGTTAATGAGAAGAAAATAATAAAATAAGGGGATACAGAAAATATATGTTAAATGAGATAATGTTAAATTTATATGCTCAAGAAGGAATATCAAGGCAAAAAGCGGAAGAGTATTTTGAAAACCTGAATGAATATGAAAAAAAAGAATTTACTGATGATCTTCTCTTTCTGGCATTAGGCTCTAATGTTAACGAAAGACAGCTTGATACAGCACTGGAGAATTCAGGGTATAGAAATACAATTAATTACTATAATATGTTGAAAAGCAGAAGAGGTGTTTTTAGAAATAATTTATCCAGACTAAAATATCTCGAAGGAAAATCTTTTAAACAAGGGTTTATGCTATTGTTAGAGTTATTCAAAGAAGCATATAAATATAAGAATCATCAGTGCCAGCAAAATGAAGGGAAATGTAACCACTGGTGGCACAGGGATTTATCAGATGAGAATATTTTAAATCTGATACTCACCGGTAATTTTGGAAAATCTGCCGGTGAAACCGGACGAATCATAAGGATAATAAAGGAAATATCCGGTAAATAAGGGGAAGCATAAGTAGAACATGAGATTTATTTAGATCAGATAAAGAATTATATATAAAGTACCGATGTTTTACGAAAGGAAACAAATGAAAAAACAAAGAGAGAAATACGAAATACACTTTGGAGAAGACGATCTCTGGATAAATGGTTTCAGGCTTAATCCGGTTCATGTAATACCGGAATTACCCGAAGAAATAACCGAAATTGATTTCTACATAGACACAGGAGAGGAAGTCTGCCTTCTGAGAATACGAAACAGTCCGTTAGACAAAGTGACGTTTTGCAGCGGAGAAATTACTTATATTATCGTCGAAAAGACATTACGTCTTGAAATAAAAAAAGAACTGGAAATAATAACAGGAATTTTGAAAAAAATAAAAATTCCGCATGATTTCAAAGAAAGTATATCTTTTTCAATACAAGGATACTAAAATGGTGAAAAGCCAATGTGTAAAATATGAAAAAGAATTTTTCCATAAGAGAAAAACCAGTTTGACAAATTTTTATTTCATGGTATACTTTAATAAATAATTTTAATAATCAGGTGTTTAAGGAACTTAATAAGGAAACCGGTTTGAATCCGGTACAGCCCCCACTACTGTGAAGCTGACGAAAGCATAGAACCACTGGAAGTTTTTCCGGGAAGGATGCAAGTAGGATGAAGCGAGTCAGGAGACTTGCCTGTTATTATTTATTTAAATTTTCTGGGAAGGGAAAATTTAATATACTATTAGAGAGATATATAAATCAATGAAGATTTAATTTCTGTGTATTGGAAAGATCCGGTATACAGCAGTTTTATTTCTTAAATATTGTATATTAAATTCAGCTTCTTGCTGATTTTTTTGTTTTTATGGATAAAAATAGAAATTTTCGGGGATATTTTTCCGCAGGAAGCAGAAAATAAAACACAATTGAATAAGAAAGAAGGATTGATCAAGATGAAAGCAGTTATGATAGTAGGGCACGGCAGCCGTTCCCTGAAATCACAGGAAGAATTCAAAAAGATAATCGATGTCATGAAAGAAAAACTGGCTCATACAAAGGTGTATGGTACAAACATGGAATTAGCAGAACCGTTAATGGAAGATACTATTGATGTAATAGTAAAAGAAAATAGCGGACTTAGCGAAATTGTTGTTGTACCATTTTTTTTGTTTGAGGGAATGCACATTAAAAAAGATATTCCTGAAAAGTTAGACGAGTTCAGGGAAAAGTATCCTGATATAAAAATATCATTTGGAAGACCGCTTGGGGCAGACCCTATGATAGCAGAGGTATTAACAGCAAGAGTAAATGAAATGTTGTAAGATACTAAATCAAAGAAAAAATAAAATTCAAAAAACAAGGAGGAAAAATGAAAAATAAAAGCAGAATATATTTAGTGGCATCAGCATTTTTAATATTATCAGTAAGCAGTTATTCAATGCATATTATGGAGGGATATCTCCCTGTAAAATGGGCTGTATTCTGGTTCGTTCTCTGTGCACCGTTCTGGGCTTACGGACTTGTAAAACTACAGAAAAAAGCTAAAGGCAATGTGGAAGAAAAGCTGACGCTGGCACTTGCAGGAGCATTTATTTTCGTTCTTTCTGCATTAAAAATACCGTCAGTAACAGGAAGCTCATCACATCCTACAGGAGTAGGGCTGTCTGCAATACTGTTCGGGCCGTTTGTAACATCAATATTAGGGACTATAGCACTGATATTTCAGGCAGTATTGCTCGCACACGGAGGACTTACCACTCTCGGGGCGAATGCATTTTCCATGGCAGTGGCAGGACCTTTGGTATCATACGGTATTTACAGACTTTTGAAAAATAAAAATAAATCCCTTGCAGTATTTCTTGCAGCTTCACTGGGAAATCTCAGTACATATGTAATTACTTCATTTCAGCTGGCTCTTGCGAATCCTTCGGCAGACGGAGGAATAGCAGCGTCATTTGTGAAATTTGCGATGATTTTTGCTGTGACACAGATACCTTTGGCAGTAATAGAAGGACTTCTGACTAACGTAGTAATGAATTTACTTGAAAAATATAATATAAAGCAAGGGGTGAAGGCGTAGATGAAAATTCTTAAAAATAATCTGGCATTAATTTGTTTAGTAATAATTATCGGAGCGGCTCCTTTACTGTTGGTAAAAAATTCCGAATTCGGCGGTGCAGACGGGAAGGCCGAGGAATTAATAACTGAAATAAATCCGGGATACCAGCCTTGGGCGGAAAGCCTTCTGGAACCGCCGGGGGGAGAGACAGAAAGTCTTTTATTTGCCTTGCAGGCAGCACTCGGGGCAGGAGTAGTATGTTACGTTCTGGGATATTTCAGAGGCAGAGCAAAGAATGCTGATAGATAAAATATCTTATGCTAATTCTCTCAAGGATGTTAATCCACTTGAAAAATTTATTTTATCTGCAGGAGTACTGGTGTTCTTATTAATGACAAAAGAAAAAACAATTTTTATAATAGATTTTGTTATATTTAATTTTATTATCTTATTTATTATGAAAGTAAGTGTGGGAAAACTGCTGAAATTATACAGTATACCAGCTGTGTTTATACTGACTACACTTATTCCCATGTTTTTTATAAAAGGAGATATAACATTACTTCTGCTGAGAGCATTTGCATCTCTTTCCGCTGCGTATTTTCTGGTGTGTTCCACGCCGGCGGCAGATCTGGATTATATTTTTCTTAAGCTGAAATTCCCGAAAATTTTCAGAGAGATGTTCTTGCTGATTTACAGATATATATTTGTTTTATTTGATATAAAAGATCAGGTAATTACTGCGCAGAAGAGCAGATCAGGATATGTAAATTACAGTGCTTCACGGAGATCATTCGGAGTTTTGCTGATATCAATACTAAGAAAAACGTATTATTACAGCAAAAATTCCGTAAAAGCCGTAGAAGCCAGACTTGGAAATGAATTTATATTTTATCAAAGAAGATATAACAAGCCGGGTAAAGAAGTAGTTTTTATAATAACAATATTATTAATAAATTTATTTTTGGTGGTATGGTATGCTTAAATTGGAAGATGTTGTTTTTTCTTATGAAAAAGGAACGGAAATAATAAAGGGAATAAATATTAATATAGAAAAGGGAAAGAAGATAGTATTTCTCGGAGAAAACGGGTCAGGAAAATCTACGCTGTTTTTAATTATGAACGGACTTTTGAAACCAGATACGGGAAACCTTTATTTTAAAGGTGAAAAGATAGGATATAAGAAAAAAGAGCTGGATAAATTCAGGGAAAAAGTAGGCATCGTATTTCAGGATCCGGAAATACAAATCTTTGCTCCCACAGTAATGCAGGAAATAGCCTTTGGTTTGAAAAATCTCGGCTGTTCTCAGGAAGAAACAGAGCAAAGGGCTTTGGAAGCAATGAAGGCTCTGGAGATAGAAAACTTACAGGATACACCATGCCACCATCTAAGCTATGGTCAGAAAAAAAGAGTAGCTATAGCTTCTATAACGGCGATGAAGCCGGAAATACTGATATTGGACGAGCCTCTTGCCTGGCTGGATCCTAAAAATAAAAAGCGGATATTGGAAATACTTCTAAACTTCTCAAATGAAGGGAAAACAATGATTGTTTCCACACATGACGTTAATTTTGCATATGATTTTGCTGACTACATTTTTGTGTTGCGTGATGGACAGCTTTTGAAAAGCGGAGATAAAAAAGAAGTTTTTTCTGATTTTGAGTTTTTGAAAAATGCAAATCTGGATGTTCCTGTGGTTCTGAAAATGTACAGTCATTTAAAAGACAGTCTGAATACAGATTTTGACAGTTTTCTTGCAGGATATAACAGATTTTTGAAGGAGAATTTTTAGATGAGAAAGATATTAATTGCAGGAACTATGAGCGGAAGCGGGAAAACCACAGCAAGCAGTATTCTAATGTCAGCTTTTGAAAATGTTGCTCCGTTTAAAATAGGGCCTGATTATATAGATCCCGGTTATCACAGACTTTTTACCGGAAATGGCTCATATAATCTGGATTCATTTATGTTTGACGAGGATACACTGAAATATATATTTGAAGAAAACTCCAAAGGGAAAGACATAGCGGTAATAGAAGGTGTAATGGGGCTTTATGACGGAATAAACCATACAAAGGATAATTTCAGCACTGCACATACTGCAAGGATTCTTGATGTTCCGGTAATTCTCGTGGTGAATGCAAAAGGAATATCTACCAGCATAGCAGCAGAAATACTGGGATTTGTGAATTTTGATAAAGATGTTAATATAGCAGGGGTTATTCTGAATAATGTTTCCGGAGAAAAGCTTTATCTCAGCCTGAAAGAAGCTGTGGAAAAGTATACAGGCATTGAATGTCTGGGATATATTCCAAAAGATGAAAAAATAGGAGTGGAAAGCAGGCATCTCGGCTTAAAGCAGGCTTTTGAGGTAGAAGACTCCGCTGAAAGAAAAGAATTTTTGAAAGATATCGGGGAAAAATACCTGAATTTGAAAAGAATATATGAGATCGCAGAAAGTTCCAAGGAATATAATATAAATAATCCTGCTGACGGGCTGAAAGATATTTTCAAAGGAAAGAGAGCTGCTGTGGCACGGGATAAGGCATTTTCATTTTATTACGAGTCAAACTTTGATATGATGAGACATGCTGGTCTGGAACTTGTGGAATTTAGTCCTGTGTATGACAGCAAAATTCCGGAAAATATTGATTTCATATATCTTGGCGGCGGTTATCCCGAGCTTTATGCAGAAGAACTAGCCGGAAATACAGCGATGAAAAAAAGTATCACAGAGGCACATGAGGCAGGAATCCCGATATATGCAGAGTGCGGAGGATTTATCTATCTTACAGACGGGCTGAAAACTACTGATGAGAAATTTTATGAATTCTGCGGAATATTAGATATGAAAATAGCTATGAAAAAAAGACTGAATATGGGACGATTCGGATATATACATATTGATATGGAAAACGGGATAAAAACAAAAGGACATGAATTTCACTATTCAGATATATTTGATAATAATGAAAAGCATTGTTTTTACAGTATAAAGAAGGAAGACGGCAGGGAATGGAAATGCGGCTACAAAAAAGGCAATACTCTCGCCGGTTATCCGCATATTGCTTTTTATTCCGAGCCTGAATTTTTAAAATTTTTGTTTGGGATGCAGCTATAGTTTTAGTAATGGAAAACAGGAGGAAAAAATGTCGTATATAAAAGCACCAATGGATATAGAGAAAAGAAGCTTTGAAATAATAGAAGAGGAACTCGGGGAAAAAATAAATAATTTTACAGAAGCCGAGAAACCTGTGGTAAAAAGAATTATACATACTACCGCGGATTTTGAATATGCTGATCTGCTGGATATAGAAAATGATGCAATAAATTCAGGAATGGAAGCATTAAAGTCGGGGTGTAAAATTTATTGTGACACGAATATGATAGTAAACGGATTAAGCAAAAGTATACTGGAAAAATTTTCCGTGAAAGCATACTCGCTTGTATCAGATGAAGACACTATAAAGGAAGCAAAAGAAAGAGGAGTAACAAGGTCTATAGTGGGAATGGAAAAAGCTTTGAAAGATAAAGATACAAAGATATTCCTTATAGGTAACGCACCTACGGCTCTTTATACACTTCTGGAAAATATGAAAGAAAATACACCGAAATTAATAGTGGGAGTTCCTGTGGGATTCGTCGGGGCAAGTGAATCAAAAGAGGAATTATCAAAGTATAATGTTCCGTATATAAGAATAAGAGGCAGAAAGGGCGGAAGTACAGTAGCTGTGTCTATTCTTCACGGTATTTTATACCAGATGTACCAAAGGGAAGGAATGTAAATAAAATGGAAGGATATAGATATTATCAGGGAAAACAGTTAAGGTGCGGTTTTACTACAGGAAGTGCTGCGGCAGCAGCAGCGCAGGCGGCAATGGCTGCATTCTTCGGGAAAAATACTCCCGATGAAGTAAGAATTGATCTTCCCGCAGGCGGAACTTTGAAAATACAGATAAATACCATACGTATAAGGGACGGTTATACTATAGCCTCTGTAATAAAAGACGGCGGAGACGATCCTGATATTACGCACGGTATTGAGATATTTTCCAAAATAAGTCTTCGTGAGGATAATATGGTAAATATATACGGCGGAATAGGCGTAGGGACTGTTACCAAACCCGGGCTTCCCATGAAAGTCGGTATGTCTTCCATAAATCCCGTACCTATGAAAATGATAGAAAATGAAGTGCGGAAAATTCTTCCAGCCGGTAAAGGCGTGGATGTAGAAATATTTGTTCCCGAAGGGGAAGAGATCGCTAAAAGAACGCTGAATCCCAAACTTGGTGTCCTCGGCGGTATTTCAATATTAGGGACAACTGGAATAGTGAAACCTATGTCAGAAGAGGCTTTTAAGGATTCACTTGCTATAGAGCTGAAAATGCTTTTAGCTGAAAATCCTGAAAAAGAAGTGGTTTTTGTATTTGGAAACCATGGAAAAAGGTTTATGAAGGAAAAATTCGGCATAGATGAAGGGAAAGTGCTTGTAATAAGTAATTTTGTGGGGTTTATGCTTGACAGGGCATGTGAATACGGAGTAAAGAAAATCTTTTTTGCAGGAGATCTCGGAAAGTTTGTAAAAGTGGCAGGGGGAATATTTCACACACACAGCAGAATGTCAGATGCAAAACTGGAAATATTAACTGCTAATGCACTGCTTGCAGGGGAAGGAAGAGAAAATCTGCTGAAAATACTAAATTCCAATACCACGGAAGAAGCTGTCAACTATGTGACGAAAAAGGAAACATTTACTCTTCTTGCAGAAAAAGCAAAAGAAAAATGTCAGGAGTATGTGAGAAGAAATGGTGCGGAAATAACTGTGGAAACTCTGATATTTGCTTCAGGGGGAAGAGAACTGGGGCGGAGCAAAGGATGGAAACTATAATATGGAAAAAATAAAAGTGGCAGGGCTTGGACCCGGGAATCCTGATTATATTCTGCCCGCAGCAGGAAAGGCAATAGCAGATTCCGAAATAGTGATAGGCGGCAAAAGAAATATTGAGAGTGTGAAAGAACTCACTGAGGGAAAAGAAATAAAGTATATAGACAGCAGACTTGGCGAACTCGCGGAATATATAAAGCAAAACAGAGAGAAGAAAATAACAGTAATAGTATCAGGCGATCCTGGATTTTACAGTATGCTGAACTATCTGGAAAATATTTTCGGCAGGGAAGAGATAGAGGTTATTCCCGGGATTTCTTCTGTTCAGTATATGTTCGCAAAACTGGGACTGCACTGGTATGATGCTTTTGTTTCCAGCCTTCACGGTAAGGAATTTGATTTTGCAGAAAAAATGAATAATTATAATAAAATGGGTCTGTTAACAGATAATAAGTTTACACCGCAGAAAATAGCCGAAGAGCTTTTCAGAAATAATCAAAATAATATAAAAATTTTTGTAGGGGAAAATTTATCCTATGAAAATGAAAAAATATGGGAGTTTTTTCCAGAAAATCTATATAATTTTGAATATGGATTCGGGATTAATGTAGTAGTATTAGTAAGATCAGAGACTGATAAAATATAAATTGTGAAATGTTAGGAGAGAAATGTATCACATAAAAGACAGTGAATTTATAAGAGGAAAAGTCCCTATGACAAAAGAGGAAGTAAGGGCTGTAAGTATAGCAAAGCTGGATATGAAAGATACTGATATCTGTCTGGATATAGGCGCGGGGACTGGCTCTGTATCTATAGAAATGGCACGTTTTGCCTCTAAGGGCAGAGTCTATGCCATAGAAGAAAAGCAGGAAGCAGTGGATTTGATAAAAGAAAATATGAAAAAATTTCATATTTCCAATATTGAAATTATAGAGGGCAAAGCTCCGGAAGTTCTGAATAAAGTAAACGCGGATAAGATATTTATAGGCGGTTCCGGGGGAAATCTAAACGAGATAATAAGATATTCATATGAATACTTAAATATAGACGGGAAAATTGTTTTGAATTTTATTGTTTTGGAAAATATTTTTACTGCATTGGAAAGCTTGAAAAAAACAGGATTCAAAAATATAGAAATAACCCAGATGATGATAAGCAGAAATAAAACAATAAAAGATTTTAATATGATGGTTGCGGAAAATCCGATATATATCATTTCAGCAGAAAGGTGATAAAATGAAGGGAAAATTTTACGGAGTGGGTGTAGGTGTAGGCGATGAAGAAGAACTTACATTAAAAGCAGTGAGAATATTGAAAAGTGCTGATGTTCTCGTATTGCCCGAAGCTAAAAAAAATGAAGGAAGTACAGCATTTGAAATAGTAAAGGAACATATCAGGGAAAATACAGAGAAACTTTTTCTGGAATTTCCTATGCTTGAGGATATAAAGGAAAAAGAAAAAAGCAGAAAGAAAAATGCTGATATAATCAAGGAAGAGCTGGAAAACGGAAAGAATGTAGTTTTTTTGACAATCGGCGACCCTATGGTTTTTAGCACTTATACATATATTCTGGAATATCTTGAAGAAACTGACAGAGTGGAAACAGTTCCGGGAATAACTTCATTCGGGAGTATGGCTTCAAGACTGAATATACCCCTTGTAATAGGTGATGAGGATCTTAAAATAGTATCATTAAATAAAAATACCGATATTTATAAGGAAATAGAGAATAATACCAATGTTGTTTTTATGAAATTAAGCAGGAATTTTGAAAGGCTGAAAAAAGCACTGGAAGATACAGGGAATATTGAAAATTCCATATTAATATCAAATTGTGGGAAAGAAAACGAGGAAATAATAACAGATGTAGCAAAGGCTGAAAAAATCCATTATTTTTCCACTTTAATATTAAAAAAAGGAGGACTGAAAAAGTGGAGAAAGTTTATTTTATAGGTGCAGGGCCGGGAGATCCTGATCTGATTACCGTAAAAGGAAAGAAAATAGTAGAGAAAGCGGATATAATAATTTATGCCGGTTCACTGGTAAATAAAGATATTATTGCCTGTCATAAGGATGGTGCCGAAATCTATAATTCAGCGGTGATGAACCTTGACGAAGTTATGGAGGTAACTGTAAACGGGATAAAAGATAATAAAACAGTAGCAAGAGTGCATACAGGAGATCCGAGTATTTACGGTGCAATAAGAGAACAGATGGATATTCTTGACGAACACGGGATAGAATATGAGGTAATTCCCGGAGTCAGCTCATTTGTAGCATCGGCTGCGGCAATAAAAAAGGAATTTACACTTCCTGATGTAAGTCAGACTGTAATTTGTACAAGGCTCGAAGGGAGAACCCCTGTTCCAGAAGGGGAAAGTCTTGAATCACTTGCGAGTCATAAGGCTTCAATGGCAATATTTTTATCTGTTCAGATGATAGACAGTGTGGTGGAAAGACTAAGTAAGTATTATGAGAAGGAAACACCTGTAGCTGTGATACAAAAAGCAACATGGCCTGATCAGAAAATAGTAAACGGCACATTGGAAAATATAGCAGAGCTTGTAAAAAAGGAAAATATAACAAAAACTGCACAGATTCTCGTAGGATGGTTTATGGGAGACAAGTATTCCAAATCAAAGCTATATGATAAAAGTTTTACACATGAGTATAGAAAGGGAAGCGGTGAATGAAAACAGCTGTTTATTGTGTAAGTAAAAATGCCCTGAAACTGGCTGAAATAATAAAGACAGATAAAAGGTACAATACAGACCTGTATATATCCAAACGTATATCAGAGTATGCAGAAAATCTGGATTGTATAGTAATGCAGGGAACATTGAAAGAGACAGTAAATGAAACATTTAATGTATATGATCTGCATGTATTTATTACCGCAGCAGGAATAGCAGTAAGGGTAATAGACGGTCTTCCGGATTCCAAGGACAAAGATCCGGCAATAGTGGTAGCTGATGAACAGGGGAATTTTGTTATTTCTTTGTTATCAGGACATCTTGGAGGAGCCAATGAGGAATGCCGGTATCTTGCGGGAATTTTGGGGAGCATTCCGGTAATTACCACTGCTTCTGATGCAGGGGGTAAGATAGCTGTGGATACTTTATCGCAGAAGCTGGATGCCGGACTTGCGGATTTAGAAGGGGCTAAAAAGGTCACTGCACTAATAGTGAACGGAGAAAAGGTGAAGCTTATACTGCCTGAAAATATAACGCAGAAAGATGAGAATGTTTCCGGGGCAATTATAGTATCGAATAGAAAAAATATAGAGATAAGCAAGATTATTCCAAAAAATATTATCCTTGGAGTCGGCTGTAAAAAAGATACCGAAAAAGCAGAAATATTGCATGCTGTGAATGATGCACTGGAGAAATATAATCTGGAACCCGGCTCTGTGAAAAAAGGAGCTTCTGCATGGCTGAAAAAAGATGAAAAAGGACTTTTGGAAGCTTTTAGCGAACTGGGGAAGGAACTGGTGTTTTTTTCAAAGGAAGAGATACTCGAACTGGAAGGGAAAATACACAAAGAATCAGAATTCGTAAAGGCGCAGACTGGGGTGAGTGCGGTATCAGAGCCGTGTGCTTATCTGGCCTCAGGAAAAAACGGGAAATTTATAGCGGAAAAGCTGATTTATAAAGGGATAACAATATCAATATATGAAGAAGCTTATGGTGCAGAAGAAATATAAAATAAGAAGAAAAATGCCGAAAGGAATAAAAGCGGAGGTAATAAAAGAATGGCAAAAATTTATGTAGTAGGAATAGGTCCGGGAAAAAAAGGGGACATGACTTTCAGAGCATATGACGCTCTTGAAAAAAGCGATGTTATTATAGGATATAAAACTTATATTGATTTGATAAAAGAATACTTTCCCGAAAAGGAACTTATCTCTTCACCAATGAAAAAAGAAGTGGACAGATGCCGTGAAGTAGTGGAAATAGCCGAAAGCGGGAAAACCGTGAGTCTTATAAGCAGCGGCGATGCCGGAATATATGGTATGGCAGGAATAATGCTGGAAATAGTGCCAGAGGAGATAGAAACAGAAATAATTCCGGGGGTAACAGCTTCCAACGCGGCAGCGGCCACAGCAGGAGCTCCGCTTATGCATGACTATGCTACAATAAGTTTGAGTGATCTGCTGACTGACTGGGACTTGATAAAAAAGAGAGTGGAACTGGCAAGTCAGGGAGACTTTGTAATAAGTCTGTATAATCCTAGAAGTAAGGGAAGAGTAACACAGATAGAAGAAGCGGCAGAAATAATGCTGAAATATAAATCAGCTGAAACTCCTGTGGCAATAGTAAGAAATGCAGGAAGAGAAGATGAAAAAGTAACAGCGGCAACTCTGGGAACTATGTTTGATCATGAAATAGATATGCTTACTGTGATAATCGTAGGTAATTCAAAAACATTTATGAGAAACGGGAAAATAATAACTCCGAGAGGGTATAAATATTAATTCTGGGTTGTTTGGAATATGGATAATGAGAAATATTATTATCCAGGAAAATTAAAGTTTATGTGAGAGGTTTTTATGGGAATTATATTTATAACAGGCGGCGCTAAAAGCGGAAAAAGCAAATTTGCCGAAAGTCTGGCTTTTAAAAGGGAGAAAAGAGTGTATCTGGCAACTTCTGTTATTTGGGACAATGAAATGAAAAACAGGGTGGCAAAGCACAGGTTACAGAGAGGTGAAGACTGGGTTACCATAGAAGCTTATAAAGATATTGATAAGGCACTGGAAGGTACTATAGATGATGCAGATGTTATTTTACTGGACTGTCTTACGAATATGATCAGCAATATTATGTTTGAGGAATATGACGGAGATTGGGAAAATATACCTGATGATATTCCGGGAAAAATAGAAAAAGCTGTCTTGGAAGAGGTAAATAAGATTCTTGATTTTAATAAAATATATATGGGCGATATTATTATAGTTTCAAATGAAGTGGGATTGGGACTGGTTCCTGAAAATCCGCTCGGGAGATATTTCAGAGATATTGCCGGGAGCATGAATCAGATTATTGCCGCTGAATCAGATGCGGTATACATGGTAGTTTCGGGGATTCCGGTAAAAATAAAATAATTAAGGACTAGAGACATGATAATAAATGAGAATAAATATATATATATAATCTGAAAGATTTTGAATATTTCAGGAAAAATATCAGACTGACATGTATTTCAGATACTTTGAAAAGGCTGTTTCGGGTAATGGCAGTTACATTTTTGGTACTGTGGTTTGTTTTTACAATACTGGATATTATTTTCGGTATTTATGGCGGGGAATTATATGCTTTATTGGGAAATAGGAAAGTTTTGGGGATATTTGCAGGAATAGCATTATTTTTTATAATTGTGATATTAATTTTAAGTGTATACTCAAAAAAATCACTGGACATTAAGTATCGTAAAGTACACAATCTTTATTTAGCGAAACCTGCTGTTTACAAAATAAGAAAAATATACAGAAGAAAAAGAAACGCACTGTGTATACTTGCAGAACTTTCACAGGAGCAGGAATATCTCGAAAAAAAACTGATGAAATTATTTTATGAAAATAAAAAAGCAGAAAAAACTGCATATCATTTTTTGGCTGTAGACCATGGGAAAAAAGAAACACAGAAAAGGGAAAGTTTTAAAAAGCGGATAATTTCATACGACAGGGAACTGGAAAATTATTTTTTCAGCTTCGAAAGATTCAGGAATGACAATGAGGAAGATGATTTTGCATATTACATAGATATTAACGGATTTAATATAAAAATAAACAATAAAAAGGTAGCAGTAATGGCTGAAATAATTTTGTTCTGATACATTATCCGGAATTAAGTAATCTGACTCCGGAAGAATGTATCAAGGAAGGGGAAAAGGTGAAACATAAAAATATAATGATACTGGGAACAGGATCAAATGTAGGGAAAAGTGTAATAACAGCTGGTTTATGCAGAATATTCATGCAGGATGGCTATAAAACATCCCCTTTCAAATCACAGAATATGGCGCTGAATTCTTTTATTACAAAAGACGGCAAAGAAATGGGAAGAGCTCAGGTAGTACAGGCAGAAGCTGCGGGAATAGAACCGGAAGTATTTATGAATCCTATTCTGCTGAAGCCTACTACAGACAGAAAGTCACAGGTGATAGTAAACGGAAGAGTTCTCCAAAATATGGATGCCCGTGATTACTTCGCTTTTAAGCATAATCTCAAGGATGAAATAATGAAAGCCTATAATTATATAAGGGAAAACTTTGAAATATCAGTACTTGAAGGAGCAGGAAGCCCGGCAGAAATAAACCTGAAAGAAGATGACATAGTGAATACCGGAATGGCAGAAATGGCAGATGCGCCTGTGGTTCTAGTGGGGGATATTGACAGGGGCGGAGTATTTGCCTCGATTTACGGTACTGTAATGCTTCTAGAAGAAAGTGAACGAAAGAGAATAAAAGGAATTATAATAAACAAATTCAGAGGAGATGTTTCCCTTTTGGAACCGGGGATAAAAATGCTGGAAGACTTGATTAATATACCTGTTTTGGGAGTTTTGCCTTATGTAAAGCTGGAAATAGAAGAAGAGGACAGCCTTGGGATAAAAAATTTCAATGTAAAAAGAGATGGAAAGATAAATATTTCTGTAATAAAATTAAAGCATATATCTAATTTCACTGATATAAATGCCCTTGATCAATACAGCGACCTGAATATCAAATATGTAACAAAGGCTTCTGAGCTTGGAGACGAAGATATGATTATTATTCCGGGGTCTAAAAATACTATTGAGGATATGAAAGATCTGTCAGATAAAGGAATAAGCGAAAGAATAGCAAGAGCTGCGAAACAGGGTACTGTGATATTTGGTATATGCGGAGGATTCCAGATTCTCGGGACTAAAATCACTGATCCGTATAACATAGAGTCAAGTATAGGCGAAATACCTGGTCTTGGTCTCTTGGATATAGAAACTGTTATGCTAAGAGAGAAAACAACAACACAGTATACTGATAAATTATCACGCACAGGGGGAATTCTCGCCGGTGGTAATGGGCTGGAAATAAGCGGATATGAGATTCATCAGGGAATAAGTACCGGAAGCAGAAAAATTATTCTTGGTACTCCGGAAGATATAAAAGGTGCAGTGAGAGAAAATATAATAGGGACTTATGTTCACGGCATTTTTGATAACGGGGATTTTACAGGATTTTTATTAAATAAAATCAGAGAAATGAAAGGTCTGGATAAGGTAGAGGAATATTTTGATTTTCAGGAGTTCAAAGAGCAGGAATATAATAAACTTGCTGATGTAATACGTCAGAATCTGGATATTGAAAAAATTTACAAAATAATGGAAGGTGAGTAAACTTGGTATTTATTCTGAAAATATACATTGCATATATTCTGGATCTTATATTCGGTGATCCTTACGTAATTCCGCATCCTGTTCAGGCAATAGGAAAGCTGATAAGTTTTCTTGAAAAACGGCTGATTGGATTTTCAAATAAAAAATTTTTTGGAATGATTCTGAATCTCACAGTTTTAGCAGTAACATTTATTGTGTGTTATTTTCTGCAAAAGTTTGTTATTGTGGAAATATATCTTATGTATACTGTGTTTTCGGTTAAATGTCTGGGAGATGAAGGAAGAAAAGTGTACAAAATATTAAAAGATGGAAATCTTACAAAAGCAAGAAAAGAACTCTCATATCTCGTATCAAGAGATACAGAAAGTCTTGAAAAAAATGATATAATAAGAAGTACAATGGAAACAATTTCTGAAAATACTGTAGATGGTGTAATAGCGCCGATGATTTATATGTTTATAGGCGGGCTGCCGCTGGCAATGGTATATAAGGCAATAAATACCATGGATTCCATGCTGGGTTATAAAAATGAGAAATACAGAGAATTCGGGTGTTTCTCGGCGAAGCTGGATGATGCGGCTAATTTTATTCCTGCGAGGATTACCGGAGGACTGCTTATTCCGCTATCATGTTTCTTTCTAAGGTATGATTATAAAAGTGCATGGAGGATATTTTTCAGAGACAGAAAAAATCATGCCAGTCCTAACTCTGCACATCCTGAAGCAGCAGTAGCAGGCGCTTTGGGAATACAGTTCGGAGGGAGAACGTCTTATTTTGGAAAGGAATACGATAAACCGGTGATCGGGGACAAAAAAAGGGAATTTCAGACAGAGGACATAAAAAAGAATATAAAGATATTGTATGTAAGCAGTTTTCTGGGGCTGATTATTTGTTCAGCAGTATATGCAGCTGTTTTGAAAATATTTTAGGTTATTACAAAAGGAGAAATAAATGGATTTACACGGCGGAAATATATATAAGATTTTTAGGGAAAAAGAAGTGGATAAAATACTGGATTACAGTTCGAATATTAATCCTTTCGGACTCCCGGAGAGCCTGAAAAAAGCAATAACAGAAAATATGGACATTTTGGAAAAATATCCTGATCCTGATTACTATGATTTGAGAAAAACTATCGCGGAATATAACGGGACTGGAATAGATAATGTTTTAGCGGGAAATGGCGCTACAGAACTTATATTTTTATATATGAAAGCTGTGAAACCTGAAAAGGCGCTTATCTTATCTCCGACTTTTGCAGAATATGAAAGAGGGATAAAGTCAGCAGCACCTCAATGTGAAATTACTTATTTTCATTTGAAGGAGACAGAAGATTTTCAGCCTGATATGGAAAGACTGAAAGATGAATTACAAAAAGGCTATGATCTGATAGTTCTTTGTAATCCTAATAATCCCACAGGAAGATTCCTGCCAAAAGAAGAAATACGGGATTTGTTATCTGAATGTGATAAGTATGGTACAAGGCTTTTTGTGGATGAGGCATTTGTGGAATTCGTGGAAGGCGGTGTAAGCAGCAGTCTTGCCGGGGAGGATATTAATAAAAAAAACCTTTTTATAATAAGGGCATTAACAAAGTTCTTTGCTCTGCCGGGTCTTCGACTGGGGTATGCTTTGTTCTTTGACAGCAGCCTGAAAGAGATATTTGACAGTCTGAAAGAGCCGTGGAGTGTTAATGCATTTGCAGAACTTGCTGGAAAAACGCTGTTTTCAAATACTGAGTATATAGAAAAAACTGAAAACTGGATAAAAGAAGAAAAGAAATATATGTTTAATGAACTTAGTAAAATAAAAAATATAAAAGTATATAAGACAGAAACTAATTTTATTTTATTGAAAATGTATAATGAAAGTGCTTCACATGTAAGGGGCGAAATGCTGAAAAAAGGTGTACTTATAAGGGATGCGTCAAATTTCACCTATCTTGATGAAACATTTATAAGACTTGCAGTGAAAGACAGGGAAAATAACAATATTGTAATAAAAAAATTAGATGAAGTCATTAATGGAGATAATGAGAATGAATAGCATGAAAGCAGAGAATTTTTATATTATAAGTTTCAGCTATAAAAATCTGAATCTTGATGAACGGGAAGAATTCATCAGGACAGGTTATAAAAATATAGTTGAGGATTATTTTCAGAGAAAAGAAATAAGAGGATATACTGCTCTTGAAACATGCCTGCGTGTGGAACTTTATCTGGAAATCAGTGAGAATTTTGATATTGATATGTTTTTAGAAAGGATGAATGCTTCAAATACGAGGATTTACAGCGGTGAAGATGCAGTGAAGTATCTTCTTACGGTTATCTGCGGTCTGGATTCCATTATAAAAGGAGAAGACCAGATATTGGCACAGATAAAAAAAACATATCTTGAATATATGGAAAACGGGAAAACTTCCGCACTTTTGAATATTATTTTTAATAAAGCAGTAGAAACGGGGAAAAAATTCAGAAGTGTAAGCGGAATAAGCAGAAAAAATCTTTCTTTGGATTCTATAGCCGTAAAATTTATAAAATCAAAATTTTCCAATCTTGAGGATAAAAATATATTTATAATTGGTGTGGGAGAATTAAGTCAGGAAATACTTGCCATACTTCACAAGGTAAACAGCGATAAAATAACAATGACAAACAGAAGCAGAAAGAAATCAATAGAAGTGCAGAAATTATTTCACGGGGTTATGACTGCGGAATTTGATGAAAAATATAAAGTGGTAAAGGACAGTGACATTATTATCAGTGCCACATCAGCACCGCATCTGGTACTGAAAGAAAGCTTCATGCGAGAGATAATCAGCGACGGAAAAGAGAGGTTTTTTCTTGACCTCGCAGTGCCGCGGGATATAGATACCGAGCTGAAAAAATATTCCAATGTGACTTTGTTTCACCTTGAAGATATATGGGATGAATATAATAAAAATATAGACAGAAGAAATGATATAGCTGATGAGTATTATTATATAATTGAGGAACAGATGGTGAAACTGGAAGAAAAGCTTAGGAACAGATATCAGAGAAATTAATATTTTTTGATAAAACATAGATGTTGTTGGAATGTGATATTTTGTAAAATACAGGAAGAAGGCAGTATAATGAGAAAAATAATAATGGGGACAAGAGGAAGTCTTTTGGCAGTAGCTCAGGCAGAAACCGTAAAAAAAATGCTTGCTGAAAAGATTCCCGGTCTTGAAATAGAGATAAAAAAGATAGTAACAAGCGGGGATAAAGACCAGACTACGAACTGGGGAGGGGATTCTTCGCTGAAAAGCATGTTTGTAAAAGAGATAGAAAAAGAGCTTCTTGAGGGGACAATAGATTTTGCAGTTCATTCAATGAAGGATATGCCGCAGATTTCGCCAAAAGGACTTATAAATGCCTGTTTTCCTATAAGAGAAGATAACAGGGATGTACTGGTTTCGAAAAATAACACGGTTTTTTCAGAAATGCCGGCTGGTTCGGTAATAGGTACAAGCAGCCTCAGAAGAAAGTCAGCAGTAATGGAATTATATCCTGACATGGAAATAAAACCTATTAGAGGAAATATACATACAAGACTCGGGAAGCTGGATTCAGGAGAATATGACGGAATTATTCTTGCGGCGGCAGGACTTATCAGAACAGGGCTTGAGAATAGAATAAGCGAGTATATAGATCCGGAAAAAATGCCGCCCGCTCCTGCACAGGGGATTTTATGCGTACAGTGCAGGGAGAACAATGATGAAATATTAGAAATACTAAAAGAAATAGATGACAGGGAAACAAGAATAGTATGTGAGGCAGAAAGAGAATTTTCAAGAATTTTTGACGGAGGGTGTCACACACCAATGGGGTGTTTTGCAGTAATAAAAGGAGAAGAGATATTTTTAAAAGGGATGTTTTGTTCAGATGAAAAAATGTATTTCGGCGAGGCATGGGGAAGTACAGCGAATCCAAGAGAAGCAGCAGAAAAACTGGCTGATATAATCAGGAGGCAGATAAATGGGTAACGGAAAAGTATATATAGCAGGAGCAGGGTGCGGCGACCCGGGATTAATAACAGTGAAGCTGAAAAATGCTCTGGAAAATGCAGACTGCATTGTTTATGACAGGTTAGTGGGAAGTGCCGTGCTGAATTATGCAGGAAAGAATGCTGAACTTATTTATTTTGGCAAGGAAAATACCGAAGGCGGGCTGATACAGGAAGAGATAAACAAGATTCTTGTAAAAAAGGCTAAAGAGGGGAAGAATACCGTAAGGCTGAAAGGCGGCGATCCTTTTGTTTTTGGGAGAGGCGGAGAGGAAATACTGGAACTTGTGGAGGAAGGTATTGAGTTTGAGCTTATTCCGGGTATTACTTCAGCTGTAGCTGTCCCTGAATATGCGGGGATTCCTGTGAGCCACAGAGGTATTAATACATCATTTCATATATTTACAGGACATACACAAAAGGACGGAAGCTGGCCGAACCTTGAAGCAGCAGCAAAGCTCGAAGGTACTCTGATATTTCTTATGGGTGTAAAAAATCTCGGAAGAATATCAACAGAGCTTATAAAATACGGGAAAGATAAGGATATACCTACTGCTGTGATAGAAAATGGTTCCACTGCAAAGCAGAGGGTGACAGAGGGAACTCTTAAAGATATAGAGAAGCTTTGTATTGAGAAAAATGTAAAATCTCCTGCTGTTATTATAATAGGCGAAGTGGTAAAACTGCGTGAAAAAATGAAATGGTTTGAGAAGAAGGAATTTTTTGGAAAAACTGTTTTGGTAACGAGAAATCAGGAGCAGGTGCATTCACTTTCTGAAAAAATAAATGAAGCCGGAGGAAGTGCTTTGGAACTTCCGTTTATAAATATAAAATATAATGATTTTGAACTTCCTGATTTCAAAAAATATAAAGCGGTATTATTTAACAGTGCAAATGCTGTAAGAGGATTATTCGGAAAGATAAAAGACCTGAGGATTTTAGGGGATATAAAGATCGGTGCTGTGGGAATAAAGACACTGGAAGAAATCGAAAAAAATAAGATTATTCCTGATTTTTTTCCAAAAGAATATAAAATTGAAAAACTTGCTGAGATGGCTGTGGAATTTACAGGGGAAAATGACGGGATACTTGTGGTAACATCTGATATTTCGCCATTTGATGAAACAGTTTATTCAAAAAAGCATAACAGAAAATTTACGGCGCTAAAAGTATACAGTACAGAAAAGATAATAAGGGATAAAGCTGAAACAGAGGAATATATAAATAAAAGCGATATACTTACTTTCCTGAGTTCTTCTACATTTGAAGCATTTATGGGGAGTATAGGGTCTGATAAAAAACTTTTAGAGGGAAAGGCAATCGCTTCAATAGGGCCTGTTACAAGTGATACTATCAGGGAATACGGGATAAATGTGGATATAGAAGCAGAAAATTATACAGCAGAAGGACTTTTGGAAGCAATAGGGAAATTTGAAATACCTTCTGGAAATTAATAAACAGAATAAATGGAAGAGTTCCGGCAATATAACAGAGTTGCTATATTAATCATAGTTATGGAGGATTAGATGAATACGAAAAAATCAGGGGAAATCTTTGAAAGATCCCAAAAATCAATTCCGGGCGGGGTAAATAGTCCTGTAAGAGCTTTTAAATCTGTGGACAGGCAATATCCGATATTTATAGAAAAAGCCAAAGGGAGCAGACTTTATGATGTGGACGGCAATGAATACGTTGACTGTATAGGTTCATGGGGGCCGATGCTTTTGGGACATAATAATGAAAAGGTACTTGATGCTGTGAAAAAAAGCCTTGATGAGGGTACATCTTTTGGTCTTCCCACGAAAAAAGAAGTGGAACTTGCCGAACTTATAAAAAACTGTTATCCGTCAATAGATAAAGTAAGACTGACTACATCAGGAACAGAGGCTGCAATGGCAGCAGTACGTCTTGCAAGGGCATATACACAGAAAAATAAAATAGTAAAGTTCGAAGGATGTTATCACGGGCATTCAGATTCACTTATGGTAAAAGCCGGTTCCGGGCTTCTTACTTTTGGTCATCAGGATAGCAACGGGATAACAGAGGGAGTAATGAAAGATACAGTTACACTTCCTTTTGGCAACAGGGAAAAGCTTATTGAACTGCTGAATACAGAAGATGATATCGCATGTATTATCCTTGAACCGGTACCCGCTAATATGGGGTTGGTAATACCTGAGAAAAGTTTTCTGGAAATTTTGAGAGAAAAGTGTACGGAAAAAAATATAGTTTTGATTTTTGATGAAGTAATAAGCGGTTTCAGGGTATCCCTCGGGGGAGCACAGGAATTATACAATATTAATCCTGATCTGACTGTACTTGGTAAAATCATAGGCGGAGGTTTCCCTGTGGGAGCATTCGGCGGTAAAAAAGAAATAATGAATATGGTAGCACCTGTGGGAAATGTGTATCATGCGGGAACTTTATCAGGAAATCCTGTTTCTGTAAGTGCTGGTCTTGAAACTATAAATATTCTGAAGGAAAACAGAGAAATTTATGATATTCTGGAAAAAAGAACAAAGAAACTGGTGGGGAAGATAGAAGAACTTATAGAAAAATACAGTATAAAAGCTACTGTAAATCATATTGGGAGCCTGTATACAATATTTTTCTCTGATAAAAAAGTGGAAAATCTGGAAGATGCAATGGCTACGGATGATAAGGCATATAATATTTATTTTTCTACAATGCTTGAAGATGGAATAATAGTTCCGCCTTCAAAATATGAAGCGCATTTTATTTCATGGGCTCATAATGAGGAAGATTTTGAGAAGCTTACAGCAGGAGTGGAAAAAAGCTTTGCTGCTATAAGCGGAAATTTAGGCTGATCAAATTAGTTTTTGTATTTAAAAGCGAAAAAAATATTTAATCAAATTGTAACTATGGAAAGACAGAGGTCGGGGAGCGTTGGTAATATATTTTGCAGAAAGTTTTGTTATTTTATCTGAATTATTTAAATATAAGGCAGATGAACTCTAGTTGTATTGAGGTAGAAACTGTATGCAGAAATAATTGTATTACCAACGTCCCCCCGCCTCTGAAAATTATTAATTTACGACTTTCTGATTTACATCTTTGGGAGTGCATTGCTGCATTAGGGAAAGAAGCCGGAAAATAAGGAGGCAAATATGGAAATATTAAGAAAAACAATTGAAGGTATAGAAAAAATTAACAGGGAAAATATGACGAAAAAAGAGAAAGAACTGAATTCTCTGCTGAAAACACCGAAAGGTCTGGGGAAAATGGAAGATTTGGCAATACAGCTTGAAGGAATAAAAGAAAATTATACTCCGGATAAAAAAATAGTATTGGTCATGGCAGCTGACAACGGCGTGGAGGAAGAAAAGGTGAGTGCTTCGAAAAGAGTGATTACCCAGTATGTGGTAGAAGCAATGCTGGATGGTAATTCTTCTGTTAATTCACTGGCAGTTTCATTCGGGGCTGACGTAAAAGTAGTGGACTTGGGAATTGATTCCGAAAAAGATTTTTTGGGAATAATTAACAGAAAAATTATGAAAAACGGAACAAAAAATATAAGACGTGAAAGTGCAATGACTAAGGAAGAAGCAGTAAAGGCTGTAGAAACAGGCATAGAAATAGTTGATGAACTGGCAGAAAAAGGGTATAATCTTTTTGCACTGGGCGAAATGGGGATAGGAAATACTACCACAAGCAGTGCAGTATTAAATGTACTTACTGATATACCTCTTGAAGAGATAGTAGGCAGAGGAAGCGGAATAAATGACCTGACTCTGGAACATAAGAAAAATGTGGTAAAAGAATCTATAAAAATAAATGAGCCTGATAAAAGTGATCCGCTTGATGTACTGGCAAAAGTAGGAGGACTTGACATAGCGGCTATGACAGGGGCATTTCTGGGCTGTGCCAAAAACAGGATTCCTGTGGTAATAGACGGTCTGATATCAGGGGTGTCAGCTCTTCTTGCATATAAGCTGGCTGAGAATTCAAGAGACTATATGATTCCTTCTCATCTCAGCGAAGAGCCGGGGATGAAATGGCTGATGAAAGAAATGAATCTAGAGCCTGTATTTCTAATGAATATGAAGCTTGGAGAGGGCAGCGGGGCAGTGCTGATGTTTCCTTTTGTAGAGGCGGCCTGCAAAATTACAAAAGATGTGAGGTTATATCCTAATGTGTAAAGAAGAACAGCTGAATATATACTTTGTAAGGCATGGGGAGACTCTTTGGAATAAAGAGGAAAGAATTCAGGGCGAACTGGATTCACCGCTTACAATAAAGGGGATAGAAGATATACAAAAACTTGCCGGGAACCTCAGCGGCGTGGAGTTTGACGAGGTATACAGCAGTGAACTCGGCAGAGCTTATGAAACTGCTTCGATATTAAGCGATGGCAGACATAGAATAAAACGCCTGAAAGAGTTTAATGAAAAAAATTTCGGAGACTGGCAGGGAATGGAAATAAAGGAAATCTACAGAAAATATCCTATGCAGGCAGAATTTTACTTTAATGATATAAAAAACTATAATAATAAAGAGATAAATGCAGAAAGTCTGGAGCATGCACTGAGAAGATTTGTTCTGGGTGTAAGAAAAATAGTAAAGTCTCTAAGAACTGGAAATGTACTGGTAGTATCGCATGGGACAATCCTGAAACTTTTCTTTAATTATATTGATAATAAAGATGTAAATGAACTGAATGAAAAAGATCTTATGGAAAATACAAGTTTCAGAGTGCTGAAATATTGTGAGGGAAATTTGATGCTTTGACCTGTTTACAATGAGGATTTATAAACAGGAAACTTGATAGATATTAATTAATTTAAATATACATTAGTTAAGAGGGTGAACGTACATGTTTAAAAGACACAGAAGACTTAGAATAAATAAAAATATGAGAAATCTTGTGAAAGATGTATATCTGGACATTGATGATCTTGTATATCCATTATTTATAGAAGAAGGGGCAGATATAAAAAGTGAGATTCCTTCTATGCCCGGAATATACAGATATTCTATAGACAGGCTGAAAGAGGAGCTGGATGAAGTACAGGCATTGGGAATAAAAGCACTGCTTCTTTTTGGAATTCCGAAACATAAAGACGACAGAGCCGGTGAGGCATATAATGATCACGGAATAGTACAGGAAGCTTTGAGATATATAAAAAAGGATTATCCTGATTTTCTTGTAATAACAGATGTGTGTAACTGTGAGTACACAGATCACGGGCATTGCGGAATACTTGACGAAAACGGATATGTATTAAATGATGTGACATTGGAACTTTTAGCTAAAACAGCAGTTTCTCATGCTAAGGCCGGGGCTGACATTATAGCACCTTCGGATATGATGGACGGGAGAATCGAAAAAATAAGAGAAGAGCTGGATAAAAATGGTTTTGAAAATACACCGGTTATGTCTTATGCAGTGAAATTTTCATCGGCTTTTTACGGACCGTTCAGGGATGCGGCAGATTCTGCTCCAAAGTTTGGGGACAGAAAATCTTATCAGATGGATTACAGGGCAGAATTTGATGTGTTAAGCGAAGCTTTTGAGGATATAAAGCAGGGAGCGGATATGATAATAGTAAAACCTGCTCTTGCCTACCTTGATTTAATTGCAAAAATAAAGCAGGAATATAATATACCAATAGTGGCGTACAGTGTAAGCGGAGAATATTCAATGGTAAAAGCTGCGGCGCAAAATGGCTGGATAGACGAAAAAGCTGTAGTTATGGAAAAAATCTATGCTATGAAAAGAGCCGGAGCAAGTATTATAATTACATATTATGCAAAAAATATAGCGGAATGGCTCAGAGAGGAAAGAAAATGATCTGGCTGGTGGCAGGAACTAAGGATGCGAGAGTTATTGCCGGGAAACTTCTTGCTAAGGGGGCCGGCAGAATTCTGGTAAGTACTGCTACAGAATATGGAGGAAAGCTTTTTAATGATGAGCGGATAGAAGTGATTGATAAAAAGCTGGAATTTGAAGATATGAAGCTGCTTATAGATGGGAAAGGTGTAGATGTTATAGTTGATGCCAGTCACCCGTATGCTGTGAATGTGAGCAATAATGTGATGAAGGCGGCTGAAGATCTTAATATTAAGTATTTCAGGTTTGAGAGAAAAATGCTGGATTATGAAGGAGCGAAAAGATTCTCTTCGCTGGATAAAATAGTGAGGTATATAGGAGATACTTATAAGAATGAAAATATACTGAGTACTCTTGGAAGTAATAATCTGGAGGATATAAAGTCTGTTAGTGATGGGAATAATCTGTATATAAGAATATTGCCGACGGTTTCCTCAGTGGAAAAAGCCGAAAAGCTCGGCTTTATGGCGGGGAAAATAATTGCTGTGCAGGGGCCTTTTAGTAAGAATCTTAATAAGGTTATTCTTGAGGATTATAATATAAAGGTTTTAATAACTAAGGAGAGTGGTGAAACCGGCGGGGAGGCCGAGAAGATAGAGGCCTGTCTTGAGGCAGGGACGGAAATTCTCGTTTTGGAAAGACCGGAAATTAGTTATGTGAATTGTTTTGATGATGTGGATGAATTGGTAGGGAATGTTTTAGGAATTTAATGTCATCAGATTAATAAAAAAATTGATAAATTAGTATGGAACATCTCATGATCGAGTGTAAGATGAAGATTATGGGGTGTTTTTTTATGGTTGTTTGGTTTTTGATTCTATGTTAAGAATAAAGAATTATGATTATATTTCTAAGAAAGCCGGGAAATTATCAAAGAGAAATTATAAAACGAAAATGAACAGGAGAAAATTACTATAGAGGATTAAATTGAAATTATTTATAATATAATTGTGTGATTTTTAATTAATTAATTAAAAAAATCAGTGAAATTAGTATTTACATCCAATAATTGATTGAAATTTCAATTAATTAATGATATAATTTTTAACAATAAAATACAAATAAAAGGAAAAAGGTGAGGAAGTTTATGAAGAAAGGTAAGAGGAATAATTTTAGCAGGAAAAGTACAGCTATAGGTCTGTTGCTGGGAATGCTTATGAATATGATAAGTTTTTCTGACGGTACATTGATAAAAACAAGGAGCGGAGATACTGTAAGGGTGATAACAGCACCAAACGGGACTCCAATGATAGAACTGGCAAATCCAAACGGAGCGGGAATCTCAATAAATGAGTTTGACAGGCTGAGTGTAGATGAGAGGAATCTGATATTAAATAATATATCACCAAAAGAAGGATCAGTTTATCGGAGTGAGCTTGGAGGGCTGATAGCTCCTAACGAGAACTATAGTGGGGCAGCAGCAAGGGCGGTATTGATACGGGTGCATAATGACCCTACGGTGATAAATGGTTTTATAGAAGCCGCGTCAACAGGGAAGATGGATGTCTTCTGGACAAATCCTAACGGAATATACCTTAACGGGGGTATGGTAGGAAGGTTCGGGAATGTGACATTCACTACAGGGCGTATAACAGATGATCTTATGACAATAATGGTTAGAGACGGACGAATTGAGATTGGTACAGGCTTTAACGGTAATGCGGCAGAGAGTTTGAGTCTTCTTGCAAAGGAACTTAAGGTAAACGGGCAGCTAAACGGGAATGATATGACTTTAATAGGCGGACAATATGATTACAATACTTCAACAAAGCAGATAGTGAAACAGGGAGATAACCCAAACGAGGTATTAGTGTCAGCTTCAGCAGTAGGATCAATCTACGGGCAGAATATTTATCTCGTGGCAGTTGGTTCTGATATAGGAGTAAAAGGCGATTTAATAAGTCAGAAAGTGCTTAGAATAAATGCTGACGGGACAGTAACCACTAATAAAATACAGGGAACAGAAGGAATAGAAGTAAAAGGTAAGGAGTTTATCCAAAACACATCAACATTTACAGAGGGTAATTTAAAGATAGATGCAGATAAGGCTGTACTTAACGGAGCAGGGACACAGGCAGGAAGTATAGAGATAACAGGTGATCTTGAGAATAATGTGACTTTATATGCCAAGAATAGTATAACTGTAGGAAAAGATGTAATGAGTAAAGGTCAGATAATAGCAGAAGAAGGAGCTCTAAACATAAATGGGAGTCTTACAGCAGAGGAACTTGTTTATGGTAATGGGATAAGAGTAGGTAAGGGTCTTACGAATAAGTCTGATATGCAAAGTACAAAAGATATAATAATAGGATTAGATGTATTAAATACAGGAAAGCTGTTTTCAGATAAGTTGCTTAATATAGGCGGGAATATTGTTAATCATGGCATAGTGTACGGTAAGGACAGTATAATAATTAATAAGGTTCTGAATAATTCCGGAAGTTTACAGACAACTGGAGATTTAACTGCTAAAAATACAGTGAATACAGGGAAGTTAGTAGCAGAGGGGAATATATCAACAGCTGATCTTGATAATAATGGAGAAGTAATTGCGAATGGTAAGTTGTCTTCTGGAAATATTGATAATAAGGCAGCAGGTAAGATAAATACAGGCGTTGGGGTAAGTACGGCTGGGAATGTTTTTAACAGAGGAACCGTAAATACAAACGGAGATTTTGTGATAATCGGGAATCTTGAGAATTACAGTGTAATAAATGCCGGTGGTTTATTGAGTGCCAGAGATTTGGTAAATAGCGGAGCTTTGAAGGTATCGGATAAGATAGTGTCAAGAGGGAATGTTTTCACTAATAATGGTGAGATGTTAACAGGGAATCTTGATGTGGATGTATCGGGAAATATTGTTAATACTAATAAAATTACAGTTGTGGAGACAGCTAATTTAAAAGGGAATAACATAAATAATCAAGGGACTGTGGCTGCTAATAATATAGAACTGGCAGCACCAGTATTAATAAACAGCGGACAGATATTAGCATCAGAAACAATAACTGCAAATAATACGAGTTTGACAAACACTGGGAAATTGGCTTCAAACAGTAAAATAGACTTGAATAATTCATCAGTAATAAATAGAAATAC
>NZ_JAMZGM010000040.1 GCF_024158605.1 Sebaldella sp. S0638
TAATTATTACATAAAGTAACAAAGATTTTAAGTAGTTAATTTAGCTTTTTTAACTACAAACATATTATACAAGGAGGAATAAAATGTGGACTTATATTCATGAGAAAGAATGCAATATAGACATTAACAAACTATGGGATTTGTATTCCAAAGTAGAAAACTGGAAATTATGGGATAAAGAAATAGAGGCTATAAGTCTTGAAGGTGAATTTACAGCCGGCACAAAGGGAGTAATGACAATGGAAGGACAGGAGCCTATGAATTTTACGCTTACTGTTGTTGAAGAAAAAAAATGTTTTATTGATGAAACGGTTATAGAGCCTTTAAATGTTACTATTGTAGTGGGACATTTTATTGAACAGAAAACAAATGATAGATTTTTTATAAGACATTCTGTTATAATAAAAGGGGAAAATGCTGATATGGTAGCAGAACAAATAGGCGAAAGTTTTACTGTAGATATACCAAACAGCATGGTGGAACTGATAAAACTATCAAGAAAAGGATAAAAATATGAAATCATCTAAATTTGCCGATGGTGACCAGAGTGTTGGTCTTGTCTTTTGGAGAGTTTCTGTTTTATGGCAGAGAAAGGTCAAAGAATCACTGAATCAACTGGGAATTACACATACACAGTTTGTCATTCTTGCCACTGTACAGGAATTAAGCGAAAACAGCATTATTGCCACACAAAAGGAAATCTCAGATTTTTCATCTGTAGATGTAATGACTGTTTCAAGTGTATTAAGACTTCTTGAAAAGAACGGATATCTTGAGAGAAAGCCGCACCCTAAAGATACCAGAGCTAATATAATTATAATTACGCCAAAAGGAGTAGAAACTATACATACTGCTATTCCTTTAGTGGAAAATATTGATGAAAATTTCTTTTTTGAAAATGATGAAGAAAACCAACATTTTCTCGAACTTCTTAGTGAATTGAAAAAAAATAACGAAAAATTTTAAATTCAAAATATTCATCCGAACTAATAAAAAAGCTGATAAATATAGATATTATGCGCAAATTACACTGCAATAATATTTTTTAAAAAGTTAAGACTCTATATTTTACCAGCTTTTTTATATACTTATTAATTTTTTATACAATCAATATCAAAATAAAATTCAATTTAAAAACAGGACTGTCCTGAAAAGGCAGCCCTGTTTTATATTATTTATGGCAATACATGCCCTGCTGCAGTATAGATTTCATACCATTCCTCACGGCTTAATTCTATATTGCTTGCTTTTGCTATTTCTTTTAGTCTTCCTGTATTCATAGTTCCCACTACCACCTGCATTTTTGCCGGATGTCTTAAGATCCATGCAGTTGCTATTGTTACATTTGAAACCCCTTTTTCTTTTGCAATTCTGTCTATTACAGTATTTAGTGCAGAAAATTTATCATTATCCAGAAATACGCCTTCAAAAAAACCATACTGATAAGGAGACCATGCCTGTATTGTAATATCTTTTAATCTGCAGTAATCAAGTGTTCCTCCGTCTCTCATCACAGAATCGTTATTATACATATTTACATTTATACCTGCATCTATCATAACAGTGTGCATTATCCCAAACTGCATCTGATTTATTACTATTTTATGATCCAGAAATTTTTGAAGAAGTTCTATCTGATATGGATTATGATTGCTTACTCCGAAATATTTTACCTTTCCGCTCTGATGCAGATGATCAAATGCTTCTGCCACCTCTTCAGGTTCCACTAAAGTATCTGGTCTGTGCAAAAGTAAAACATCTACATAATCTGCCTGAAGTCTTTTCAGACTTTTTTCCACAGATGAAATTATATGTTCTTTGGAAAAATCAAAAAAGCCTTTTCTAATACCGCATTTAGTCTGAAGTATTATATCTTCTCTTTTTAATCCGAGATTTTTTGCAGCCTCGCCGAATACTTCCTCTGATTTACCATCCCCGTAAATATCTGCGTGATCAAAATATGTAATCCCCTGATCCATTGCTACACCAACTATATTTTCCACATCAGAAACAGAAAGAGCCTTCATTCTCATACATCCCAAAGACACTTCCGTTCCTTCAAACATCTTTCCAACAGCAATTTTTTTCATGTTTTTCATCTCCTTAATATTTTTATTAATTAGAATCATGTATACGCATATTATTTTTTGTAAACTTTCTTAATATTTCCTGTTTTCTTTAAAATGGAACTTCCTTACTACATTTCTATGTAAAACGGAAGTTCCTTTATTTCTGCCAAGAAAACTGCAGCATTTATCTGCCGAAATCTTTTATTGATCTTTCTATATCTCTCTTCTGGTCTTTTCTTTTCAGGTCATCTCTTTTATCATAAAGTTTTTTACCTTTAGCAAGAGCCATTTCCACTTTGACAAGTCTGTTCTTAGTATATATATTCAAAGGGATCAGAGTATATCCTTTTTCAGCTATTTTCCCTGCTAGCTTTTCTATCTCTTTTCTGTGAAGAAGCAGTTTACGTACTCTTGTCTCGGGAAGATTATTTATATTGCCGAATTCATAGTTACTTACATGCATATTCATAATGAAAACTTCATTTTTTATAATTCTTATAAAGCTTTCTTTTATGCTGACTTTCCCGTTTTTTATTGATTTTACTTCTGTTCCGTGAAGCTCTATTCCTGCTTCAATTTTTTCTTCTATAAAATAATCATGAAAGGCTTTTTTGTTTCGTGCTATATTCATATTATTCTCCTATTCTTCGTCGTCAACCACAAATACCTGTCCCGCTACACCAGGCTCAAGTATCTTTCCTATATCATCTTTTGTACTTTTAGCTCTGTATACTTCCAGAGTTTTATTGTCTATTACCTCTATTACTGCGTAATATTTTTTACCTTTAGTTCTTTTTATTGTAACATTAAATGTTTTTACTGTATCTGCTCTTCCGGCATGCTTTATGGAATAATCATTATAGAATACCTCATCAGCAGGATAATCTGCCAGTAACGGATCATATTCATATATTGATACTGCTACGTCTCCGTTTTTTATTGCAGGAATATTTTTACTTATTTTTAGTTTAAGTGTAACTTTTGTACTAACTGCTTTGTCTCCTTTTGGTTCCTCAGGTATTGCTTCCTCTTTTGCAGTCTGCTTAGTAGTTGCCTTTGGTGTTGTTTTAGGTGCAGTAGTTCTAGGCGTTGTCTTTGGAGCTGCGTTTTCCTGCTTTATTGCCGCATCATCCGGCAGTGTTTCCAGTGTATTTACCTCATCAGGGATATTTTCAGTAAATCCCAGTGTAAAAATTAATATAAACAATGTAAAAATCAGCTTTTTCATATTTTCACCTTTCCTCTCAAAAATTATTCCTTATATGGAATTACTTCTATTTCCATTTTCTCAAAACTTGCACTGGTTACAAATACTTTTAACGTGTTTCCTATTGTATACTCCAGACCATTATGCGTATTTATCATTTTGTAGTTTTCTTCATCATACATATAGTCGTCTTGTTCTCCATGTATATTATAAACCACTTCAACATGATTTTCCAGTTCCATAAATATCTTGCTTTTATTCATTCCGCTTATTCTTGCCACAAATACTTCTCCGACTTTATCCTGCATGTACTCAATTAATTTTATTTTTATACTTTCCTCTTCCATTCTGTCTGCATCTCTTTCAGTTTTGGAAATATGCTTGGAAATCAATTCATATTCAGAAAGCATTTCTTCTTTTTCCTTTTCTTTTATAAATTTCTCAAGCGACTTGCCAAGTACCCTGTGCACTATCAAATCTGAATATCTTCTTATCGGCGATGTAAAATGCAGATAAAATTTTGATGATAACCCAAAGTGTCCAAGATTTTTGTTGTTATATCTGGCTCTCTGCATAGCTCGTAAAATCAGCTTATGTATCAGATACCCTTCGTCAAGATCCTTTGTTTTCTCTATTATAGTCTGAAATTTTCCAGGATGTATGTCTTCCAGATTTTTCAGGTGATATCCGAATTTTATCAATGTGTCATTCAGAGTTTTTATCTTTTCCTTGTCAGGATCTTCGTGGACTCTGTATATAGCCGGAATTTCTTCCCAGAATAACTTTTCCGCTACAGCCTCATTTGCTGCAACCATGAAATCTTCAATTATTCTTTCAGATTCTCCTCTTTTTCTCAATTCTATATCTTTCACGCTTTTGTCATCATTTAATACTACTTTTATCTCAGGAAGCTCAAAATCTATACTTCCTCTTCTTTTCTTTGCCTCTCTCAAAAGCATTGATAATTCAAGCATTTCAGTAATCATTTCTTTTATATCCTGATATTCTGCATTTGCTTCTTCTGACTCTGCTATGATTTCATTTACTTTCGAGTATGTCATTCTGTGCTTTGATTTGATTACTGACTTATAAAAATCATTTTTCACTACTTTTCCGCTGTTATCAAAGTGTATTTCAGCTGAAAAAGTCAGCTTATCCTCATTTGGATTAAGCGAACACAAATCATTCGAAAGCTTTCTCGGGAGCATTGGTATTACTCTGTCCACAAGGTATATCGAGTTCCCTCTTTTCAATGCCTCTTCATCCAGCTTTGTTTTTTCTTTTACATAGTGGGAAACATCCGCTATACTTACTATCAGTCTGTATCCTTCAGATGACTTCTCCACATAAACAGCATCATCAAGGTCTTTTGCATCAGAACCGTCTATGGTAATAATGTCCAGATCCCTAAGATCCTTTCTCCCGTTCAGATCAACAGCATTTAATTTCTCCATTTTTGCCAATTCTGCTTCTACTTCATCAGAAAATTCCTCGCTTATTCCGTTATTAATAAGAATAGCATTTATAAGGGCTTCTGTATCATGAGGATCACCAAGGATACTTATTATTTCACCTTCCGGCTTTCTGTCCTCATCTCCCCAGAAGTAAATTTTTACTGCAACAAGGTCACCGTTTTTGGCTCCTCTTACTTTTTTCTTACTTACATAAACATCTCTTCCCATTGCTTCTCTAGGCAGAACAAAACCAAAATTATCATTTTGCTGATAAACTCCGATTATTACATTTTTGGCTCTTTCTACTATTTTGTATACTTCGCCTTCTCTGCTCTTTCCTGCCTTTGCCTCTTTCAAAATTCTCACAAGAACGGTATCACCGTTCATTGCTCCTTTCAAATACGGCCCGGGAATAAATATACTGTTTTCTCCTTCCAGATCCAAAAAGCCGAATTTCCCTGTTGTAATGGAAATATCTCCTCTTATATACCCTTCTTTTTCAGGAAGTGTATATTTACCGCTTTTTACCAGAAGTATTTCGCCTCTGTCTATCCATTCTTCCAGAAGCTGTTTATTTTTTTTCCTGCTTTTTTTAGACCATCCAAGACTGCTGATTATTTCATTATATGTCATGGATTTATGCTCTAAAAGCTCTTTTAAATCTTTCAATTCTCTCATATTTTTTCTCTCTCTTTTTTCTTTTTAGTTAGTAGATCATTTCTAAAAGTCAGTGTATTAGGGTGTATCAGAGAATCCTTTTTTATAAGATACTCTATCTTTTGGTTTAATTCATAAATTATAGCTGTATCTATATTTTTTTCGGCAAGTTTCCTTGTCTTTACCACTCCGAGCCAGTCCCTGTCATCTTCTATAGCATCTGCGAGATACACTATCTTAGCTGTGAGTGACATATCCTTCTTACCTATTGTATGGTATCTAATGGCATCCAGAATTTCCTCATCATCTATGCCAAGCTCTTTTTCTGCCACTTCTGCCGCTGCAAATCCGTGAAGTATCTGCCCGTTTCTGTATACATCACTGTTTACTTCGGGATATTTATCTCCCACCAGTTCTACCATATCGCTTAGCTTATAAAATTTAGCTATATCATGTAAATATGCACCTATTTTGACTTTGTCAATAGGTGCATTATATAATTTAGCCAGTTGTTTGGCTTTTTTCACTACTCTTTTTGTATGGTTGTATCTTTTTTCATCCAGCTTTGTTTTTACATATTCGCTTATCTTTTTCATTTCCATGATGATCACCTTATAATATAGAATCTCCGTCAATCTGAACTACAACTTCCTGTATGTTAAACTTCTCCGCAATCGTCTTTTTTACAGACTCCACAAATCCGTTATACAGTGTTTCATTAGTTGCTTTAAGGCTTCTAAGGTCCGAATTGAATATGATTATTTCTTTCTTTCCGCCGTCCACTCTGTAAGCACTCAAAAATTTTGCTTCTTTTGGTACAAATGTAGATTTAAGTATTATCTGATTCACATAGTCACCTTCTACTATGGTTCTTCTGCTTTCTATACCGTTTGAAACCTGATCTATCACATTCGTTGCCGGGTTATAGACATAAAAACTTATCTGCTCCATCTGAGTCTGTATATCTTCCTGACTGGCAGAATTCTTTACATCTACCTTTTTTATTGCATTTATATCTACTTTAGAATCTCTGTAAGATAAAATCCCTACTAATACCGCCAGAATCATCATAAATATGACAAATTTATTACCGGCCAGAATCTTTTTAATATCCATGAACCTTTACTCCTTCTAATAAAAGTGTTTTCTGACACCTTCAGCTATAGATTTAGCTACTACCCTTTTATAATAATCATTCCCAAAATATGACATATCTCCGGAATTAGATATAAATCCTATTTCTACCAGTATTGAAGGAGACTTGCTTCCTCTTAATACCGCAAAATTAGCTCCGAAGACACCTCTTTTTCTCAGTCCTATATCACCAACCATATTATCCAGAACATCTGTAGCTACTGCAGCACTTTTCTGCTGATTAGCCCTGTAAAATATATCGTTTAAAATAAAATCCGATACAGGCTCTGTTACTCCGTATTTAGAATCCACACTATTCTCAAATTTTGCTACTTCAGCTGCATATGATGATTCTTTTTTTGAGTAATAGAATACTTCTGCTCCGTTACCTGAGCTGTTTGAAGCGGAATTTAAATGAATACTTATAAAGAAGTCAGCATTGGCATCATTACCTATATCTGCTCTTTCACCAAGCGGTATAAATACATCGCTGTCTCTTGTCAAAATTACTTTATAGTCGTTTCTTAATTCACTTGCCAAATATCTTGCCACATCCAGCGCTATATCTTTTTCTCTGTATCCGTTCCCGGTTGCACCTGAATCTTTTCCTCCATGGCCGGCATCTACTATTATAGTATATTTTTTCTTTGCTGCTGTCGCCTTAGTGAAGGTAACTCTTAATTCTCCTCCGAAAACTGCTACTTTGTAGTCTACCCCTCTTGCAAGGTATATTGTCGTACTGACTGTATTGTTCAATGTGCTCATAGCCACTGTATCTACGAATTTATCATTTATATTCAGTGTATTTGGCACTGTTTTACTTATTGTTGAATTAGAAAACTCTATTACTAATGCATCCTGTCCTTTATCATATCTGGTCTTATACTGCGGAACTTTTTTTTCTTTAAAGAATATAGAATAAGTTCCTGATTTATATGTAGTTCTGTCTAAAGTTTCACCTAACAGAGTAAAACTAAATAAAATAATTGACATTAATATAACTATTTTTTTCATTACTGATTACTCCTTATTATTATTTACCCTTTTCTAGCTATAGCTGATCTTATCACTGTTATTTTAGCATTATTGTCGATCTTTATATCTACTGAATTATCCTCTTCATTTACTCTTGCGATTGTTCCTTTTATTCCGCCTATTGTTACTACTTTATCCCCTGTTTTAAGGCTGTCCATTAATTTCATCTGTTCCTTTTTTCTCTTATTGCTTGAATAAAAAATTATAGCAATCATTACAATTAATGGTAAAAAATATATATACTGAACATAAGCTCCCATATTACACTCCTTTTAATTGATATAAATCTACAGTATTATAACATAAAATATCATTAAACACCAAATTTAAATTTATAATTCTAATACATTTCAAAGTTATAAAACTTTAAAAAACCACACATGTAGGTTCTTTTATCTGCATTTCATATTCACTCTTCACGAGTTTTTTCCCGTCTTCCGATACCAGAAAAGTGATCAGATTATTCGAGAATCTGTTCGCTGCTATAAGCACTTTCCCTTCTTCATCGATGTTTATATCTCTTGTATGCTCCCCGTAAGATGATACTGTATCCAAAAGAACAGGCTTTTTTGTTTCCCTGTCTATCTCAAACATTGATACAGCCCCCGGTTTTCTGCTTGAACTAAAAAGCCTTGTACCATCCTTTGAAAGCCTAATGGCTGCGCCGTCTCCTTCATTCTCAAATCCGGCTCCCAGAGCTTTGATATAATCAGTTATTTCCAGTCCCTCTGTCTCAGAATACTTCATAGTTACTATTTCTGTGGAATATTCAGTAATGAGATACGCATACTTTCCCTCATTATCAAACACTATGTGTCTTGGCCCGCAGCCTTTTTTAAATAATACTTTCTGAAAAATCTCCCCGAGTTCCCCATTGGAATAATTATATAAAATTATCATATCCAAACCTAAATCCACTACAAACAAATACTTTTCATCAGGAGTAAGCCCTATATAATGCGGATGTGTTTCCCCCAGACCGAGATCATTATGATTTGTTTCGGAAGAAACCCCGTTAAGACTTCCGTTTTCATCTAGACTGTACACTTTTACCGCTCCGGTTCTGTAGTTGGCAGAAAACAAAAATGATTTATTCTTATCAATATTCACATGACACGGCAGGTGCCCGTTTGACAAAATTTTAGAAAACGGTGCTGCTGCATCTGCAATTTTGGATACACAGACTCCTCCTTCATCACCATCTTTTAAAACCGAATAAATCAGCTTTTTCTCCTTATTCATAACCATATAATTAGGATTCAAAACTTTGGAAATCTGTGTAAGTCCACTCATCTCCCCTGTTTCTGTGTCCAGACTCATCCTGAAAATTCCGCTGTTTTTCTCATTATTATATGTACCTATATAGACTTCTCTTTTCATAAAACCAGCTCCTTATAAATGTATTAATATCATTTATTTTTTAAATACGAAAAACCATTTGACAACTATTTATCAAATGGTTTATTCATTTTAAGCATCTGCTCCGAAAAATTTCTTTACTTTATCAAAAAAACTCTTAGAATTTTTATAATTTTTGTCGCTTAAAGAATCCCCGAATTTTTTCAGAAGATCTTTTTGCTTATTACTTAGTCCTGTAGGTATTTCTACTTTTATTTCCAGTATTTCAGATCCTTTATAATTTGAATGAAGTCTTGGTATTCCTCTGTCTTTTAGTCTGAATACTTTCCCGCTTTGCGTTCCTTCCGGTATTTTTATTTTAGTTTTCCCGTCAAGCGTAGGTATTTCCACTTCTCCGCCGAGTATAGCAGTTGTTAATTCCACAGGAATTTCACAATGAATATCTGTCTCATTTCTCGTAAATATCGGATGTTTCTTTTCCAATATACGAATACGCAGATTACCGTATTCTCCGTTATTATTTCCGGCATCACCTGCACGCGGCACATTTAATTCCATACCGTTCATTACACCTGCCGGAATTCTTATTTTTTTTGTAGTCGTTTCTCTTACTGTTCCGCTTCCATGACATACATGACACTCTTTTTCAGGAATTTTACCAGTTCCGTGACATTTATCACACGGTTCTATAGATGTACTTATTCCAAAAATCGTTCTTATCTGTACTCTCATCTGTCCTGAACCATTACACTTATCACAGGTATTCATCTTATGTCCCGGTTCTGCTCCCGAACCGTCACATGTGGTACATTTTCCTTTTCTTCTGTATTTTATCTCTTTTTCTACACCTGTTGCTATCTCTTCAAGTGTCATATCCATACTGTAACGAATATCACTTCCTCTTTGTACAGCTGCCTGTCTTCCAGACCCTCCGCCAAATCCGAAACCGCCTCCAAACATACCTCCAAGTATATCATTAAGATCGTCAAAAGAAGCACTGGAAAAGCCACCTGAAAATCCTCCTGCACCTGCTCCGCCATTTTCAAATGCACCATGCCCGAACTGGTCATATTGTGCTTTTTTTGTAGCATCAGAAAGTATTTCGTATGCTTCCGAGGCTTCCTTAAACTTTTCTTCTGCTTCTTTGTTGTCCTTATTTCTGTCAGGATGATATTTCATAGCCAGTTTTCTATAGGCTTTTTTTATTTCTTGTTCAGTGGCATTTTTTTCTACTCCCAAAACCTCATAATAATCTCTTTTTGCCATTTCCTTCTCCTTTAAAATTATACTTTCATAGATATAGAAAGTTTCGCGGTAAATCTGTCTTTTACCTTTTCTATTCCTTCTTTTTCTGTAAGTTCCCCGCTTGCATCAGCAAAATCAGACTGACCATACCATGGCTCTATACATACAAATGGTGCATTCGGCACACTCCAAAATGCTATATAAGGAAATTTATCATATTCTACTTTTAATTCTCTGCTGCTTTTTTTACATTTTATTGTTACTTCGTTAGAATCCAGACCTCTGAAAATAATTGCATCATCATCGAATACATGTTCTCCGAGATTTATTATACTTTCATTTTTCAGATATTCTTTTTTCTCTCTGATTAATAATGCGCCTTCATTTTGATAAATTTCTGCTGTTTCTTTTTCATTTAGTTCCAGATAATAATCGCTTAGCTTAATTTCATCACTAACAGGTGTAGCAAAAGCCGGATGTGCACCTATTGAAAAATACATTTCATCTTTATCAAGATTCACTACTTCATAAATCATATCTACTTTTTCGTTTTCTATTTTGTATGTCAGATATAATTCAAAATTAAAAGGATAAATTTTTAGAGTAGTATCATTTGATTTCAAAAGAAATTTCAGAAAATCCTCACCTTTTTCCACAAGTTCAAAATCATTGTCTCTTGCGAATCCGTGTCTTGTTTCCATTGAATATTCTTTCCCGTTATATTTATACTTTCCGTCTTTTAATGATCCTACAAAAGGAAACAATATCGGTGATGATTTTCCCCAGAATTTTGAATCTCTTTCCCATATAAATTCTGTACCGTCTTTCTTAAGACTTACTAATTCTGCACCTTTTCCCAAAACTCCAAGTTCAATATTTCCTTTTTTAATTTTATATTCCATATAGCGCACCTTCTCCTATTTTTTTATAAATTATAGCATTTTATTTATGAAATTGCATATATAAATTATTGAAAATAGGAATAGACACTGTCTATCCCTACACTTCAATAAAGACTCTTATCATGAATAGATATTAGTACCTTGTTTTATTCTAAATTTTACTTTGACAAAACTTTAGTCTTCTACCACTTCTGCATCCTGAACGTCATCATCACTGCCGTTTGAATCATTTCCGCCCTGTGCTTCATTATTTTGTGCAGCATTAGCCTGAGCTTCCTGATATATTCTTGTAGAGAACCCTTCTGCGGCTTTTGATAATCCGTCTATTTTAGCTCTGATGTCTTCTACATTGTCAGAATCTTTTACACCTTTTAATTCTTCTATTGCTTTTTCCATATCTTCTTTTTCTGTTCCCTGAAGTTTATCTTCATTTTCTTTAATAGTTTTTTCCACAGCTGAGATTAACTGGTCTGCCTGGTTTCTTACTTCTACTAATTCTGTAAACTTCTTGTCTTCTGCTTCATGCGCTTCTGCTTCTTTTTTCATTTTTTCTATATCATCTTTCGATAAGTTAGAAGATCCTGAAATAGTTACCTGATTTTCTTTTCCTGTTCCTTTATCTTTTGCAGTAACGTGTACTATTCCATTTGCATCTATATCAAAAGTTACTTCTATCTGAGGTACTCCTCTTGGAGCTGCCGGTATACCGTCAAGGTTAAACTCACCTAATTTATGGTTATCTGCTGCTCTTGCTCTTTCTCCCTGTAATACGTTTATTGTAACAGCTTCCTGATTATCCTGATATGTTGAAAACACTTGAGATTTTACAGTAGGAATTGTAGTATTTTTCTCTATAATCTTTGTAAATACTCCTCCTGCTGTTTCAATTCCTAATGATAACGGAGTTACATCAAGAAGTAATACGTCTTTTACATCTCCCATTAATACTCCGCCCTGTATTGCTGCTCCTGCCGCCACTACTTCATCAGGGTTTATACTTTTGTTAGGTTCTTTTCCAAGGAAATTCTTTACCCATTCCTGAACTGCCGGTATTCTTGTAGATCCTCCTACAAGTAATACTTCATCTATGTCTTTAGGAGTGAATCCTGCATCTTCAAGAGCTGTTTTAACCGGACCTTTTGTAGCTTCCACAAGATCTTTTGTCAAATCATCAAATGCTGCTCTTGTTAATTTCTTTTCCAAGTGTTTCGGTCCGTTTTGATCCATTGTAATAAATGGTAAAGAAATTGTAGTTTCCAATGTTGTAGATAATTTTTTCTTAGCATCTTCTGCTGCATCTTTTAATCTTTGTACTGCCATCTTATCATTTCTAAGATCAATTCCTGTTTCTTTTTTGAATTCTTCAGCTAACCAGTCTATTACTTTTTTATCAAAGTCATCTCCACCTAAGTGGTTATTTCCTGATGTAGCCAATACTTCTACTACTCCGTCACCAATTTCAAGTATCGATACGTCAAATGTACCTCCACCTAAGTCAAATACAAGTACTTTTTCTTCTTTTTGCTTGTCAAGACCATAAGCAAGTGCTGCTGCTGTAGGCTCGTTTATAATTCTTTTTACGTCTAATCCGGCTATTACTCCGGCATCTTTTGTTGCCTGTCTCTGTGAATCTGTAAAATATGCAGGAACTGTGATTACTGCTTCTTTAATTGTAGTTCCCAAGTATCCTTCCGCGTCTTTTTTTAATTTTTTTAGTATCATTGCTGATATTTCCTGTGGTGTATAGTCTTTTCCGAAGATAGTTTCTTTATGGTTTGAACCCATGTATGTTTTTATTGACATTACAGTAGATTCAGGATTTGTAATAGCTTGTCTTTTAGCTATTTCCCCTACTATAATTTCTCCGTTTTCTTTTATATTTACTACAGAAGGAGTTGTTCTTCCGCCTTCCGCATTAGGTATAATAGTAAAGCTTCCACCTTCCATTACTGCTACACATGAATTTGTTGTTCCTAAATCTATTCCTATTATTTTACTCATATCTATTTCTCCTTTTTGTTATTTAGTTTTTTTTATTTACTTTTACCATTGCCGGTCTGATTACTTTTCCTTTTAATTTATATCCTTTGTTAAAAACATCAAGAACTACATTGTTATCTTTTTCGTTAATATTTTCCACCATCATTGCCTGATGCTCGTATGGATCGTATTCTCTACCGTCTGCTTCTATCTCTTCCAGACCTTCTGATACCAGAACTTCTTTTATTCCTTTCAGCACCATATCCAGCCCGGATATAAGTGAATCTACATCCTTGTTTTCTTTGGAAGCAGATACTGCTCTTTCAAGATTATCCACATTATCCAAAATTTTCAGTATTAACCCTTCTGCTGCATACTTTTTCAATTCAGCCAGTTCATTATCTTTTCTCTTTGAATAATTCTGAAAATCGGCAAGCTTTCTTGTATAAGCTGTTTTCCACTCTTCCAGCTCTTTTTCCAAAGTATTTATCTTTGCCGTTATCTCATCCTGAACCGCTTCTTCATGAACAGTTTTCTGTGAATCGTTTTCCATATTTTCCACAGGTGCTTCACCGTTCATTCCGTGGGTTTTGTTGTCTTTTTCCATTGTTCACTCCTTTTATTCTATTTTTTTCATCATTTTTTTCACTTCTACAGATACATGGTTTACCAAACCTACTGTTTTAGAATATTCCATCCGTTTCGGCCCGATTACTCCAATAATCCCTTTTGAACCTTCTACCGTGTAAACCGAAAAAACAAAACTAAAATCTTCCAGTTCCTTTACTTCAAAGTCCTCGCCAAAAACTATATATACTTCTCCGTTTTTGTATTTATCAGTTTCAATCAGCTTTACAAATATGGACTTCAGATAATCCGGCCGGTTCAGGAGCTTTGCCCTGTCTATTACTGCTTCTACATTAGTAGCATTGCTGTCCAGTAGATTTGATATTCCGTCAAAAAATATTTTTTCCTTTTCATTACTGCTTTTGTCTTCTATTTTTATATGTTCGAATTTATTCATTCTCTGCAGTAATTTTTCCAGTTCTGATACTGTAAAGGTAATATTCTGTTCTGTTATCAGACGGTTTAATATAGAGTTGGATTCTTTTACCTCTGTTTCTGTAACAGGATTTTCATAGTAAAGATTTATTGTTTTTACATGTGAATTATTCATGACTATCACTGCCAGAGACATATGATTATTAACATGAACAAGTTCCACCTTTTTTATGCTCTCTTCTTTTATAAAAGGCTCTATTACTATCCCTGCATAAGAAGTTATCTTAGACAGAAGTTTCGATGTTTCTTCCATTATACTGTCAATCTGATTTATCTTATTTTTATATACTTCTTCTATTCGCTTTTTTTCATTCAGGGAGATTTTTCTAATTTTTATCAGTTCTTCTACATACAACTTATAACCGCTGTTTGTAGGGACTCTCCCAGAAGAAGTATGCATCTTCTCTATTAAACCCTGATCTTCCAAATCAGCCATTACATTTCTGATAGTTGCCGAAGATACTCCTATATTATATTTTTTTTCTAAAGTACGAGATCCTACGCTTTCTCCGTATTCCAGATAGTGTGTTATTATTGCTGTAAGAATCGCTCTTTCTCTTTCATTCATTAACAAGCACCTTCCTCTGTTAGCACTCATCTTCATAGAGTGCTAACTAAACATAATATATTACATTTTTCTGATTTTGTCAATAGTTTTTTTTATTTTTTTTCAATTTTTTTAGCATATTATCATTGAACCCGCTATTTTTTTAATTTATTATACTGTTAATTTTTTTTAATATTTTTTATATGAAAGAAATACTGAAAAAAGTGTATTTTTTTGTCTGCGATATTTTTTAAAAGCAGATTTTTCAGGTATTTTCGATTTTTTATTTTTATATTATTTTATGTGTTTTTTTATTTAGCTGTTTTATAAAAAAATTATTTTACTGCAGTATTTTAAAAAGCAGGTTTTTCGACCTGCTTTTATTTATATGATTTTATTTTATCATGCATTAATATATGTATCTGTTATTCCGGATTTTTTTCCAATTCACTGAAATCTATCTCTTTTCCGCTCTGTACATTAGATATATTTTCATTTAATGATCTATACATTTTGTCATTTCCTGTTGTTGACTGAATATAAGTAGCTGACTGCTTTGCAGGTATTTTCAATCTTTTAGCCTCTTTTGACGCATCTATATTTGCTCCAAGAAACATAAACACCCATCCGCTTTTCTTCTGCTGCTCGTCTATCATTTTCCCCACGTTTTCATATGTGTACTCTTTGCTCGCATTTTCCATACCGTCTGTAGTGATAACAAAAATAACCTTTCTCTCACCAAGTCTTTTTTCACGTGCTTTTACATCATTTATTGTTTTCCCTATTGCATCAAGCATTGCTGTATTCCCGCCTACAGTATAGTTACTTGTATTAAGTTCCGCTTTTTCAGGCTTCACTCCGTCAAATAAAACTTTATACTCATGGCTGAACAATACAGTGGTTACAGTAACATCACTGCCTTTCCCCTGCTCTTTCAGAACTGTATTATACCCTCCTATGGTATCACCTTCAAAGCCTGACATAGACCCGCTTCTGTCCATTACAAAAACAAGCTCCACTGGAAGTGAGTCCTTATCTGTATTTACTGCCGGCTTTACGACTATTGATCTGGAAAACAACACAGAAAATACAAATAAAAATAAAATAACTGCTAAAATACTTAACTTTTTCATTAATTACCTCCAAATATTATTTTTCCTTACTGAATTACCTTATTCAATTTTACCTGACTTATTTCAATATGTCAATTTTACATATAAAATAGTTATTTTACAATAGTTATTTTTTGTACTATAATTGAAACAAAAACTGTTTTGGAGGTAATTATGAAGAGATTAATTATTCTTATTTTATTTTTTACTGCGGCTTTAGTTTTCGCAAAAAATGATTTCGGCACTAATAACACATGGTTGTTAGACACAGGCAATGAAGATTACAGAGTAATCTACAAAGGGACTGTTGATAAAGATATTACTGTCGATAATGCAGAACATACTCCTGATGATGTTATATCGGCAGGAACTATTCATTATAAGAATATGACAATAACATCAAACGATCTTATTACATTCAGCAAATCAAATTCCGGATATACTTTTTTGGATTCTATAAAAAACCCTACACTTATTCCTTTGGACAATGAATTAAAAAATACAGATTTAATTGAAATACAGCCTGTTTCAGGAGATTTCACCGTAGTTATCCCGGGAAAAGAATATAAAAAAATCAAAGTTTTCAAAATTTCAAAATCAAGAACTGCTGTTCAATATTATAATATGACCTTCCTTTTTTCAAATGACGGTTATACTATCAAAGCAGCAGCAGGTGAAGACCAGTAATATTCAGGCATATACCTTTCAGAACATCTGGTTTTCTGCGAAAAATAAAAAGGACTACAGCAAAAAATTGTTATAGTCCTTTTTTAGTTTATCATTTAGAATAAATCATTTTATCCTTCTAAATTTATCTCCTCTAAAAACAAGATCGGGATTTCCCCTCTCTATTCCGTTTTTAGCACTCCATATTTCCAGTTCTTTTTTGTTCAAACTGTGAGCTTCCAGATTATTCAGCTGCTCTTCGAGCTTTTTTACCGCTGTTTTTTTGTTGGAATACTGTGTTCTTTCCTCTCTGGAAACTATGGAAATTCCAGTGGGAATATGTTTTATTCTTACGGCTGTTTCCAGTTTATTTACATTCTGACCGCCGTTCCCACTGCTTCTCATAGTCTTTACTTCTATTGTATCTTTGCTGATATTTTTATTCACAGCTTCATTCTCATCAATTAAAACTGATTTTATATACCAGTTTTTTCTTCTGTGGTTTTTTCTGTAACAGCTTTCATTTATCCATAAAACAGTTCCTGTATATTCATTAAGAATCTCTGTGTTCCCTTCTGTTTTCAAAATAACCGATTTGTATGTTTCCGGTTTATTTCCGGAATCACTTTCTGTACATTCATATTTTATCCCTAGCTTTACAAGCTCTTTTTCCAAATATTTCAAGTATTCATATACTGCTTTTTCACATTCTTCAGGGCCGTTTCCCGAACTTATTATCATCAGCATGCCCTTATCTCTTAAAAGTAATAAGAGGTTTTAAAGAAGCTACAATTTCTATCATATCATGTTCAACAAGATCCTGTATTACTCTTTCTATATTTTTGTATGCTTCCCTTGATTCTTCAAATAATACTTTTCTGTCAGAATATATGAGATTTTTATTCATCTGTATTATTTTATTTTTCCCGTGAATCTTCAGCATTCTGTCTTTCGAACCTTCACGCGTCCATTTTCTCCCTGCTCCGTGTGAAACAGAATAGCTGTATTCAGAAAGATTTTCCTTAGGCTTGACAATATATGAAAGACTATCTCTCGTTCCGGCTATCACTATCATCCCCATATCTGAAGGTGCTGCACCTTTTCTGTGAATATATATGTTTCGTCCGTTTTCTGCTTTTCCTGCTATCATATTATGTGAACTGTCCAGCACTAAATCCGGTTTTTCCTTGCCGGTAATTTTCAACAGTTTTTCTGCTATTATTTTTCTGTTCACTTTTGCATATTCTGCTGCATTATCATGTTCTTTCATATATTCGTTAAATTCAGCACTGCCCTCTTCCAAAGGAAGTGTTCCGAAACTTTCCAGATACTTTTCCAGTACAATCTGACCATATACCCTCGAACCGCTATGCACCAAAAGCATAAGGTTATCTTTGCTTATATTTAATTTATCAAACTCATCTTTTAAATATACTTTCTCAATTTTCTGAAATTCGGCAAAATGATTCCCCGATCCTATTGTACCAAGCTTTTCCATGTATGGAAACTTATACTCTGATAAATCGGCATGGATATCTTCCAGATATTTCACCTTATTCAAATCCCTTATAAAATTTTCCCTTTTAAACTTTTTCATTCTAACATTTGTATCAAATAGGGCTATCCCGCACCCGATATCTGAGCCTGTCAGATAAGGATATATTTTTTTCTCAGTCACAAATGCTGCTCCTACAGGTACTCTTCCCGCATGTAAATCAGGCAGTCCTGTTATTCTTATCATCCCGTCAAGCTTTTCATATTTTTTCAGCTGTTCTACAGCGTTGCTTTCTATCCAAGATTTTTCATTTCTTACTATGTTTATCAATTTTATTCTCTCCCGTGTTATGATTATTTTTATTTTTTATTTGAGAGAATAATAGAACATGTCTATCCTCTCATGCTCCACTTATCTATTTTCATTAAAACCATCTCCTTTTATTCCATATACAAAATCTATTCTATCATATATCACATATATAAATCAAGTTTTTATTATATATAAAAACAGACAGATCATAATCTGTGCAAACATACCTTATCACAAATTATTTTCTGCCCATATTTCAATTTCTCTCATTGATTTTTCCAGTTCTTTTCCTTTTTTGGTCAGCTCATATTCCACTTTTACAGGTATTCTGGTATATACATTCCTCTTCACCAGCTGGAGCTGTTCCAGCTCTTTCAGCCGTTCTGCCAGAACCCTGTCACTCAGTTCGGGGATATTTCTTCTTATATCAGTAAATCTCATAGGATCTTCCAACAGAGTGTACAATACCAGTCCAGACCATTTTTTCCCCAGAATCTCAAAAGCTTTATGTATTTTTATAAATACCACTTTTCTACCCCCTCTGAATCACATTGCTTATACCATATTTTATAGTTTTGTCCCCAAAATGTAAATACCATAAAAAGAGTATATCATACATATAAAAAAGTATTTTTTGTCAAAATTTATCTTATAAAAAGTAAGTTAATAATTATTTTATACCGAAATTAAAAAATGTCTCTTTATATCTACAGAAATCTACTTTTTTATTGTGTATTTTTTCGCTGTTAAAATGTTTAAATTACACTCTAAAAAGAATTTTTATTTCATATCTGTCTGTTTTTTATGTATCTAAAATTTATGATTTTTTTATATCTTCATGACAATATCAGCCTATTTATAAATTATATAATTGAAAATATATTTATATTTGACTTTTAGGCTCTAAAGTCGTACAATAAGATGAATTTTTCAAACACATGTTTTTTACATATAAATTTATAAAAGGAATATTGATCTACAATGATAAAATTTAATGTCAGGTTTCAATTTAATTTTACCAATATCATAAATAAGAATGTAAAGTCTATTTCAAAGCAGGCGCATTCTTATTTTGACGACCGTATAAAAAACATTGATGATTTTATTTCTGAAAGACAGGACTGGTTCAATAATCTCAACTTTGATTTTGACCTTAATAAAAATATAAAGGCCTTTTCTAAACATGCCTCTTCTTATTTTGATGACAGCCTGAGCTTCATAAATGAAAAATTTGAAAATTCCAACATAAAAATTTTATCAAAACAAGCGTATTCATATTTTGATGAACGTGTAAAAAATATTGATCTTATAATTTCTGAGAAACAAAACTGGTTATCCCAAAAAACAAACAAAATTACTGATTTAATTAAAAAAAATCATGTTTTAGGCAATAGAAAGATTATACTTATTGAAAATAAACATGCCGGCTACATTTTAGAAAAACTGGATAATTTTCACTTTGTAAATCGTTCTGATTTCCCTGTATTTTTCTTAATTAAATTTATAAGAAGACTTTTGGAACTGGCAAAATTAGCCATACTTATGTCTTTGTCAAAAAAGAATCTTTATTCTTTTGAAGTGACTCAGATAAAAATCGTAAGGGCTCCGCCTTTTATTTAGATTATCCGTAAAATTATTTTAAGTAGGAGGAAAAATGAAAGGAATTCGTATAGGAAAATATAATATAGATATGCCCATTGTCCAAGGAGGTATGGGTGTAGGAGTGAGCTGGGACCAACTGGCAGGTACTGTTTCTTCACTTGGAGGACTTGGTACTATTAGTGCAATATGCACAGGTTACTATAAAAACATGCAGTTTATAGATAAACAGGTAGACGGGAGACCGCTTGATACTGAAAATACTTACTCTGCGAGAGCTCTTGAAGAAATTTTCAAAAATGCGAGAAAAATATGCGGTGACAAACCGCTGGCGTGTAATATTCTGCATGCTATTAATGATTACCAGAGAGTAGTAAAAGATGCCGTGAAAGCCGGTGCTAATATAATAGTTACAGGAGCAGGACTTCCATTGGAGCTCCCTTCACTTGTAGCGGACAATCCTGACGTGGCAATTGTTCCTATAGTTTCATCTGACAGAGCATTAAGAATCATAGCTAAAAAATGGAAACAATCAGCAGGGCGTCTTCCTGATGCAGTTATTGTAGAAGGGCCTAAAAGCGGCGGACATCAAGGTGCTAAAAAAGACGAGTTATTTTCGCCTGAACATCAGCTGGAAGCTATTCTTCCACAAGTAGTTGCTGAAAGAGACAAGCTTGGAGACTTTCCTGTAATCGCTGCAGGAGGAATTTTCGATAAAGATGATATAGAAAAAATGATGGCTCTTGGCGCTGATGCAGTTCAGCTGGGAACAAGATTTATTGCTACCCCTGAATGTGATGCCAGTGATGAATTCAAGCAGATGCTGATTAATTCTAAAGAAGAAGATATGATAATCGTAAGTTCACCTGTGGGATATCCGGGGCGTGCAATGAGATCACACCTTACAGAGAATTTGAAACCGGAAGAAACACCTATAAAATGTATCAGTAATTGTATTTTCCCTTGTAAAAGAGGAGAAGGTGCAAGAAAAGTAGGTTATTGTATAGCTGACAGTCTTGGGGATTCGTATCTTGGAAGACTTCAAACAGGTTTATTTTTCTCAGGGGCTAATGGATACAGAGTTAATAAAATGATGTCTGTAAAAGAGCTTATTGATGAATTATTAAATGGAGCGAAATAGTAAATAATTTATAAAAAAGAGTTTTTTCATAATATTTGAAAAAACTCTTTTATTTTATCCCTTAATAAGCACCCTCACAGCCTCCACAGCTGTTTTTATAGCTAATTCCGTATCATCTGCAAAGACATTCTCAAGTCCGAGCTTTTCACGCTCCTGATTAGCCACTGCAAGCAATATTGTTCCTACCCTGACTTTTCTATAACTTCCCACAGTAAATAACGCCGCAGATTCCATTTCAGAGCATAATGCCCCGCCTGCAAGATAAGCCTCCCATTTATGTTTTAAGTCACTTCCCACCGGCATTTTTTCCGGCGTATGCTGTCCGTAAAAAGAATCTTTACAGTGAACTACTCCTATATGATAATTTCTCCCAAGTATTTCCGCTGCTTTTATAAGTGCTGTCATCACTTCATGATTAGCAACCGCAGGAAATTCAAGCGGAAGATACTCCTTACTCGTCCCCTCGTTTCTTATTGCCCCTGAAGCAATTACCAAGTCGCCGCCTTTTATATTAATGTCCATTCCTCCGGCAGTTCCCACTCTTATAAAAGTGTCACCGCCTATATTGGCAAGCTCTTCAAGTGCAATTGCCGCCGACGGTCCTCCTATTCCAGTAGAACACACAGATACCTTTTCACCGTCAAGATACCCTGTATATATGGTATATTCTCTCTTTTGCTGTACTTTTACTGCATTATCAAGATACTTTGCTATCTTCGGCACTCTGTCAGGATCTCCGGGTAATAAAACATATCTGCCTATATCACCTGTTTTACACTTTATATGAAATTCACTTTTCTCAGTCATTATTCTGTTCACCCCTTTTATATGCCGATAATCTCTCCCTGATAAATTCAACAAATTTTTCCCTATTCACTCCCACGGCTACATAAGCATTTTTTTCCTTGCCGTATTTATTTTTCAGGTCTGCTACTGTTTCACCTCTTGTAAACTCTCCTTTAGTCTCCACATCCACATGACAATGCACTGTCTCGAATATTTCAGGCTTTATCAGCTGAGCCACGGCACAAATATCATGCGGAGGATCACCTGCAAAATTTTGTTTTCTGTAAAATTCCCTGTGATATCTCAGGAAATCAGCACCCAGTCTGGCCTCTTTATTTCCCAGAGCTGCTATCTCCTCTATTTCATTATCATATACCAATGCATTAAATGTCATATTTAAGCCGCTCATAATTACGGGAATTCCTGATTCAAAAAGAATTCTTGCAGCTTCAGGATCATTTGATATATTGGCTTCTGCTACCGGGGACTTATTTCCCATTCCCACTGCACCGCCCATTATAGACACTTTTTCTATTTTCTCCTTTAATTCAGGATACTTTTTCAGTGCTGTCCCTATATTAGTCAAAGGGCCTGTAGCAATTAAAGTTATTTTTTCATCACTGTTCATTGCAATTTCATAGATAGTCTCTACTGCGTTTTTATCATATGGTCTAAAATCAGTTTCCGGGAGATTTATATTTTTAAACCCGTCCTCACCATGTACATAAGGTGCAATATCAGTTTTCCCAATTGTAGACTCAAATGCTCCCATTGCTACTTTCACATCTTTCCTTCCAAGAAAATCCATAAGTCTTAATGCATTTCTGGTTGTATTTTCCACTGTGGAACATCCAAAAGCTGTGGTTATAGCTTTTATATCAAATCCTTCATAACTGAATGCAGTCAGCAGAGCTATCCCGTCATCCAGTCCCGGATCACAATCAAATATAATTTTCATACTTATCCGTCACTTTCTTTTTATGTAAAATTCATAATATTTTGGGACACAGTAAGTTTTCATAGTGGCAATAGGCATTCCAAGATCTGAATGTACTATCTCGTCAAATACTGCCAGTGACTTTGTATTCTCAGAATCAAACTTTTTCCTGTGCTCCTTTTCTACCTCAATTATCGTAAGCTTTGTTCTTATATCCATTACATTTTTTTCTACATATTCAAAAAGAGACGCCGCTATACTCTTTTTATCCTTAAAATCAATATTATACTCACTTATGTTATCATAAGGCAAAAACGCCACCATATAGCACACACGTTCTCCGTTTATATAAAAATCAATATCAAAAGCAGCTACCATTCTGGTACTTTCTATATTCAAAGCTCTCTGCAGCTTCACAGTGGGAAGCTGAAAAGCCACTTCCGCTTCTATGCCGCTGTACTCCTGAATATTACATGCAGTTGCTATTATCACTTCTTTTTGTGCTGTTTCATTTATTTTAAATTTATTATTAGTAATGAAGTTCCCTTTTCCCTGATAGTTAAAAATAATATTATCTTCCTGAAGCAGTAACAGGGCCTGTCTTAATGTTCCCCTGCTGACATTCAGCATTTTGGCAAGTTCATTTTCCCCGGGAAGTTTTTCTCCCAGTTTAAATTCACCCCTGTTTATCATACTGAATATCTCTTCATAAACAGTTACATACAAAGGAATTTTATTTTTTACTTTTTCTAAGTCCTTATTTTCTTTAGCCATGACATACCCTCTTTTTATTAAATTTTCTTATTATTGTAACATAATTGTAGCATATTAATAAAATTTAAAAAATAAAAATGAAAAGAATTTCTCAAGCGTTAAAATCAGTCGATTTTTCCAAGAGCTTCCGGTCCTTTTGATTTATTTTTTATAACCACCAATACCACCAGAGTCACCAGATAAGGGATCATTTCTATAAAATAACTTGGTATATCAAGACCTGTAAGATAAAATCTCAAAGCCTGTGCCACTGAAAATATAAAACTTGCTATCAGTGATCCCAGAGGATTCCATCCGCCGAAAATATTTGCAGCCAGTCCCATAAAACCTCTTCCTGCTGTCATGTCCTTTACGAACAGATTATTAAGCGAAATAGAAAGGTACGATCCTGCCAGTCCTGCTATTGCTCCGCTTATGACAACTGCGGTATATCTGTATTTATTTACATTTATTCCCGATGTCTGAGCAGTTTTGGGATGGTCTCCTATAGCCCGAAGTCTAAGGCCTACCTTGGTTTTATAGATCACAATATAGGAGAAAACTGCTATTATTATTGTAAAATAAAGATAAATCGACTGATTTTCAAATAATACCCTTAAAATCGGTATCTTATTTAACACAGGTATTGTCACATTAGGTACTGATTTTACTATAGGACTCTGTCCCTCGTTCTGCCAGATTATTTTCAAAAGTGTAGCAGTGATTCCCCCGGCAAATATATTTATTCCTACTCCCACTACGGACTGATGCGCCCGAAGAGCAAGACAGAAATATGCATGCAAAAATCCCATAACAGAGCATATTATCACTGAAAACAGTATTCCTACATACGGGCTGCCTGATATAAAACTTCCGTATGCCCCGCCGAATGCACCAATAAGCATCATTCCCTCAAGTCCCAGATTTATTACACCGCTTCTCTCGGAAATTGTCCCGGCTATAGCTGCAAGTGCAATAGGAATTAGTATCTGGAATGTTATTGCCAAAATATTACTAATCTGTATTTCCAAATCTGATCACCTTCTTACTGAAAATTTTGCTTATCTGCGGTGCCGCCACGAATAGTATAACCAGACTCTGTATTACTTTTATCATACTGGAAGAAATAGAGGTTTCCAGTGTCATTCTAAGAGCTCCCGAATCCAGCATACCAAAAAGCAGTGAAGTAAGTATTATCCCAAACGGATTATTTCTTCCTAATACTGCTACGGCTATTCCCGTAAAACCATATGAAGGTGAGAATGTGTCTACGAATCTGTAATATTTAGCTGTTATTTCTGTCACACCTGCCATAGAAGCTATTCCTCCGCTTAATGCCATTGTAGCTATCATTGTTATTTTGGGATTTATTCCCGCTGCCTCTGATGAAAAGAAATTCAAGCCGACTGTTCTTATTTTAAATCCAGCTGATGTTTTCCAAAGCAGTATATAGACGGCTATTATAATAAGTACAGCTACAAAGACTGCATTCGTCAGCTGTGAACTTGTCGTATAACGTACGAATCTTGCATTTTCCGATATTTGTTTTGTGTGTGCCTGCATTCCTTCATCTTTAAACGGTCCGTTTACAAGGTAAGAAGTAAAAAGCTGGGCTACATAATTCAGCATTATACATACGATTACCTCGTTTATTCCCCTTACAGCCTTTAAATACCCCGGAATAAAGCCCCATACAGCACCGCCTATGAATCCGGCAATTATTATAAGAGGGAGCAGTATTACTTTGGGAAGCCCAGGAAAAGCAAGCGCCGTAAGAACAGAACACATTGATCCTATATAAAGCTGCCCTTCTGCCCCTATGTTAAATAACCCTCCGCGTGAAGCCACGGCTACTGCAAGTCCTGTAAACATCAGAGGAATACTCATTGCTATTGTGTTATATAAAGCCCTTGTATTTCCAAAAGCTCCCTGTATGAGATAAGAATACGCCTCCACAGGAGATTCATTCATCAAAAGAATAATTACGGAACTTACTAGAAAAGCCAGTATTATAGCTATTATGGACGACCATATATCCTTTACGGATTTTATGCTCGATATCTCTTTCAAAACCAAACCCAAATCCTTTTTTTTATTTTCCATATTTTTCTAACCTTTCCCCTGCCATAAGCAGTCCTATTTCTTCTCTTTCCAGCTCTCCGGCATTCACAAGACCATTTATCTCGCCTTCATAAAATACAGCTATTCTGTCACTTAGTTTCATTATCTCGGAAAGCTCGGCCGAGATCAGAAGTATGGCTTTTCCCTGTGAACGTAATTCCAAAAGAATATTATGTATAAATTCTATTGCACCTATATCCAGCCCTCTTATGGGCTGTGCCGCTATTACCAATTCAGGACTGTGGCTTACTTCACGGCTGAGTATTACTTTCTGCTGGTTTCCTCCTGACAGATTTCCTATTGTGTGTTCCGGCCCCGGTACTTTTATATCAAATTTTTCTATCATTTCTTTACTGTAGTCTGTAAGTTTTCCATATTTTACGAATTTATTTCTGGTAAACTGACTGCTGTCCTGATACCCCAAAAGATAATTTTCCTTTATGCTGAATTCTTTCACCATTGCTCTTTTATGCCTGTCGGAAGGTATATATCCTATTCCCATTTCTCTTCGTTCATGTACACTTTTTCTCGTAATATTTTCGTTATTTATAAATATTTCCCCGTCCAAAGGCTTTCGCAGACCCATTATTATCTCTTCCAGTTCCAGCTGACCGTTTCCTTCCACACCGGCTATCCCGAGAATCTCCCCTGCCCTCACTGTAAAATCTACTTTACTTTGGGATTTCTCTAAAAGTTTCAGTCCTTTTACGGAAAGAATCACATCCCCGGCTTTCACATCTTCTTTTTTTATTTCAAAATTCACATCTCTGCCCACCATATAATATGCAAGTTCTGCGGGGCTGGTTTCTTCTTTATTCAAGGTTACTACTTTTTTTCCATTTCTCAAAACTGTTATTCTGTCAGAAAGCTCCATTGTTTCATTTAGTTTATGCGTAATAAAAATTATTGTTTTGCCGTCTTTTTTCAGGCTTTTCAATATTTTAAACAGTTCTTCCACTTCCTGCGGTGTAAGCACTGCGGTAGGTTCATCAAGAATAATAATATCCGCCCCTCTGTAAAGGGTTTTTAATATCTCCACTCTCTGCTTCACGCCTACAGACAAATTATCCACTTTTTCATCCAGTTCTATTTTAAAACTATATTTTTGTGCCAGTTCATTTATAACCTTACGGCTTTCTTTTAAATCCATAAAGAAATTTCCGTGTTCTTTCCCCAAAATGATATTTTCCAAAACAGACATCTGGCTTACAAGCATAAAATGCTGGTGAACCATCCCTATTCCTTTGTGAAATGCCTCTCTGGGGTTTGATATGGTGCTTTTCTCCCCGTTTATAAATATTTCCCCCTTATCGGGCTTATAAAGACCAAACAAAATATTCATAAGGGTACTTTTGCCAGTACCGTTTTCACCAAGCAGACAATGAATCTCGTTTTTTTCCACTTCAAAGGTAATATCATCATTGGCTTTTACACCGGGAAAGGTTTTTGTTATATTTTTCATTTCTATAACTAAAGACACTTTACTCCTCACTTTCACCTGTTTTCTAAACAAATTTCAAATAAATATTCCGGTTTATTTTGAATAAGTATTATTTTTCAAAAACTCATCTACATTTTCCGGTTTATCCGGTATAACCAATTCTCCGCTGATTATCTTCTGCTTTATTTTTTCCACTTCATCTATTATTTCCTGAGGTACTTTTATATTGCTTCCTTCAGTTGTGTATCCTACACCGTCTTCTTTCAGACCAAGTACATTCATTCCCTGACTGAATTTCCCCTCTTTGATATCTTTTATTGCGGAATATGCAGCAACATCTACTTTCTTTATCATTGTTGCTATTATATTATCCGGTGCAAGTTTATTCTGATTTGAATTCACTCCTATTGCTATAAAGCCTTTTTCCTCTGCTGCCTGAAACAGCCCTGTCCCTGATGCTCCCGCAGCATGATAGATAACATCATTTCCCTTTTGATTCATTGTACTTGCGATTACTTTCCCCGTAGACGGATCATTAAAACCTCCCACATAATCGGCTGTTACTGCATAAGACGGATTAATATATCTTATTCCCGCCATATAACCTGTATAAAATTTATTTATAAGAGGTGAATTCACTCCCCCTATAAATCCCAGCTTATTTTCACTGTTGAATTTTGGATCTATTTTCTGTTCTTTTGATAATGCGGCAAGCACACCTACAAGAAACGACCCTTCCTGTTCTTTCGCCTCATAAGATGCTATATTAGGCATATCCAATACCCCATCAATATATGCGAACTTCTGGTCAGGATATTTTTCCGCAGTTTTTTTCAGCGCGTCCATCTGTTCCTGCCCCACTACTATGATTAATGCATATTCCCCCGAACTTGCCATTGTTTCCTGTGCATTTTCCTGATCTGCCGCAGTATTCGGTTCCACATTGTTATATTTTATGCCGAAATCCGCCTCTGCCCTTTTTACTCCTTCGAATACAAGATCATTAAACGAATTTCCTCCAAGTTTTGCTTTAGTATATATAACTCCCACTTTGATGTTCCCTTTACCTGAAGCATCATCTCCGCCGCTTTCACTTTTTCCGCAGCCTAAAACTGTCAATACCATAGTCATTACCAACAACAGATACTTAAAATTCTTCCTCAACATCTTATCACCTCAAATATTTTCTATATTTCCAACTTGTTCAACAAGTTAATCAAGTTGTACAATTTAATAAGTTATACCTTATTTTTTCTATTTGTCAATATTTAATTTTTTCATATACATTAATATAACGGTTAAATAATTTTTTTATGCTGAAAACAATAAATTTCATTGACATTATTAATTTTAATGCTATAATCTTTATGTATGTTTTAATTTTTAAAATTATACTAAATTAAAAATTCAGGAGAATTTGTTATGAAAAAAAATACTATTATTGCAGTTATAGCTGCTGTGTTTGTATTCCTTCTTTTAGCAATAGGGGCTTTATCTTTTACCCTTATTTCAAACAACAAAAAGACCGCAGCCGCTGAGCAGGAAGAAAAAATGAATCAGAAAGTAGATGAGCTTGTAGAAGAAAAGCTTCAGGAAAAAAATGAAGAAGCTAAAAAAGAATCTGAAAAGAAACAGGCTGAGGAAAAAGCAGCAAAGAACAAAGCTAACTTTATCACTGCTAAAGAAGCTCGTGACGGTTATACAGAAAGAGGTGTAGCTGCCAAGCCTTTAGAATGTGAAATTACCGCTAAAGAAAAGAAAATACCAAGCAATGTAGACCAAAAAGCCGAAGGCGGAATGATTTCATGCAAGGGAGAGCAGTACAGAGTTTACATAGGAAACAACAGTGAATATAACTACTTCCAAAAAGGTGATTTTGCTACTTTTGACGTAAGATGGATCGAAAGCAATCTTTATTACTTTTATGTAGACGCTATAGGAGAATGGAATTAATAAATTTATACATAGTAACATAAAAAGAGCTTCCTATATTTGAAATTACAGGAAGCTCTTTTTTTATATAATAACTATTTATCCATGAACAGATAATACATCAGACCGCTGAGTGTAAAACCGTCTTTGATCACATTATTTTTTATCATTTCTTTTATTTCATCTTTTTTTATCCATTTTACATCTGCTATTTCATTCAGATCAAAGTCCCCGCGTTCCTTTTCCTCGTCTAATACAGCCTTTAAAACATGAAATTTCAGGTCAGTGCTTCCGCTTGCAGGAAAATATGAAAAAAGGTGCTGAATATTTTTTATATGATAGCCGGATTCTTCCCAGACTTCCCTTTCCCCTGTTTTCAAAATATCTTCGCCTTTTTCGGTTCCTCCTGCCGGCGTTTCCCATTCAGCAGTACCAAGCAGATATCTGTGTGCCTTCACGAATAATATCTCCTCATCTGCATTTTCCACAATGACAGCAACACCTTCTCTCTGGTAATTTATTACATGATAGCTTTCAATGATAGTTTTATCATTCATTTCTACCCTGTCCAGATAAAAATTAATCCAGTTGCTTTCATACATTACTTTTCTGCCAAGACGTTTCATCGCTCACTTCCTTTCATAATATTTACCCTGCTAAAAAAGCTGAACCGAAATCCAGCCTTCTTAAAAATATTGTTATAGTCTAAATAATAAAATCGTCAAAAATTACAAAAAGATATTATTTTATCATTATCAGTTCCTTGTTTGATTTATTCAGAACCACACAGCCGTCTTTTTTCACTATTACATCATCTTCTATTCTTACTCCGCTGAATCCGTCGATATATATCCCCGGTTCTATAGTGATAAGCATATTTTCTTCAAGGATAATATCTCCCATAGGAGAAACAGTAGGAGCCTCATGTATTTCAAGCCCTATTCCATGCCCTAATCCATGTCCGAAATTATCTCCGTAACCTTTTGATGCTATATAATCTCTTGCTATTTTATCAAGATCGCTGCATTTCATTCCGGCCTTCACCTGTTTTATAGCCATTTTATTAGCTTCCAGAACTATATCATAGATTTCTTTCTGCTTGTCAGAAATTTCATTTCCTACAAAAAACGTTCTTGTCATATCAGACACATAACCATTGTAATATGCACCAAAATCCGTAGTTACCAGTTCATTCATCCCGACTTTTTTATCTGAGGCTACTCCGTGCGGCAGTGCTGATCTGTAACCGCTGGCTACTATAGTATCAAAAGATCTGTTTTCTGCCCCAAGCTTTCTCTGAACATATTCCAGATGAGCAGCTATTTCTTTTTCAGTAATCCCGACTTTTATAATCTTTAAAGTTTCGCTGAATGCTGTATCTGATATTTCTATTGCCTTTTTTATATTTTCTATTTCATGATCTTTTTTTATAAGTCTCTGTTTTACTAAAGATTCACCCAAAGGATACATATTTACTTTGAATATTTCTTCCAGCTTTTTGTAATAACTGAATGTCACGTTCAAATCTTCGAATCCTAGTTTTTTTATACCAAGTTCGTCTATTTTCTCTTTTACCTTATCAAGAGAATTTCTCCCCACTTCTACAAACTTAAAACCATTTGCCTCTACCTGTTTTGTTGCCTGTTCTTTATATCTGAAGTCAGAGAAAAAGAAATTCCCCTCTTTTGCAGCAAGTGCCACTCCTGTAGTTCCGGTAAATCCTGTAAAATATCTGAGATTGTATAAATCTGTTATGAATATTGCATCCACATTCATGTTTTCCATTATTTTGTTCAACATTTTTTCCTCCTTGAGTGATTTTATTTTTATTATATCACAAAACACTTCTGATTTTATCTATATTATTTCACTTTACGAAAACAGTTCTTATTTTTCTACTTTGATTCAGGAAATTGCTGTGATATAAAAATCCAGTCTTGTGCTGTTTCCTTTTTAAGCTTCACAGAAAGTTTTTTTCCATTATTAAGCAAAAAATCCACAGTAATTCCGGAGTTTTTATCTGCACCGGCAAAATCAAACATCGGACTGTATGTGTATGTTCTGCCGTTATTTGAATTTCCTTTATAATTGTTTACAGTGGTTTTTCCTCCGGAAACAGTATTTATGCTGACTTCTCCCGTGAAACCGTCCATAGGCTTTTCTAATACAAACGAAATACTCGTCTCAGCCTTCTGACCACCGGAATAAAACGTTGTAACCCCTATTGTTACCTTTATCTCTCCGTATTTAGGGACATTAATATTGTAATCGGCATCATATGTTACCCCGTCGATATAATTCCCGTCAGCATCTGTTCCCCAAAAAGTCACTCCGCCTTTTAACGGGCCTATGCTGGGAATTCCTCCGGGAAAATGAGGTGTAGCAAAAATCATAGTAAAACCAATCAAATAAAATAATACTGTTATAACCTTATTTCTCATTCACATTACCTCTTTTCTAAATTCATTTTTATCTTTAATTTTTTATAATTATGATATGCAATATCTAATTCAGCCTGTTTTCTTATTATCTTTTCTCAAAACTGAATCCTCCCACAGTATTAAAAGCAACATTCCCAAAGCTGTTATGTCTGCAAAGACCATCATCATCAAATAAACATAAACACTTTTAGAATCACGGTCTCTCTTACTGATAACAGGAATTATTTCTTTATTATCAATAAATAATCCAAAAGAATCCACATGACCTTTTGGAAAAATCCTTTTATCCTCATCATAATAAATTTTTACTTTCTTTCCTAACAGGTTTTCTGTAATATTTCCGTTCAAATAATAATATTCCGAACTATTTTCAAACATAACCTTAGTGTATCTTACACGTGCAAGACAATTATTTTTGCAGTTTACATATATAATATCATTACGATTCACAGAGTAATCCTCCTGATCAATAACTTTTCCTCCTGCAATTGTAAGTTTCCCGGGATTCATAAGTGCTATTTTTCCTTCTGTGTATCTTACCAGATTAAATGCCCAGGTAGTCCCCAATGTTAATAATAGTGCTGTGCCAATGATTCCAAACCATTTGCAAAACTTTTTTTTCATTATTTTCCTTTCAAAACCTGTTCTGCCTGTGAAAACCACAGAAAAATCCTAATTTATTAATCACTTTTATCTTATTTTACTATACTAAATTATATTTAACAATACAATTAAAAAATTTCTTTATTATAATTTTATATTTTACTTTATATAATTTTATTCTATGATATAATATCAGATAGTCATAATAATTTTTGGAGGTAACAATGAAGAAAAGAAATTCTAAAATAATTATTTATTTTTTAGCCGCGGTATTTATATTTCTAACAGCAAATTCAGCAACTGATATTTCTGACATCAACTGTTTGAATAAAAAAACAAAAAGCAGATTTGTAAAACCTGAACTGACTGTGGGACAGGCAGGAGAAATCGCACTGAAAAAATCCGGCGGGGGAGATATTACAAAGTGTGAAATTGACTACGATGACGGATATGTTATATATGAAATTGAAGTTTTGAACAGTAATATAAAATATGAATTTGAAATAGACGGTATAACAGGAGATATTCTGGAGTCAGAATCTAAAATAAAAAACAAACCCCGGTCTTCAAAAACACTTTTGCCCAGTATGCTAAATGCTGAAGAAGCAGAAACAATTGTTCTGAATCATGCCGGTTTTACAAAATCAAATGTAAGCTTTGTTAAATTCGGCAATTACGACAAACGCGGAAAAATGTTATATGATATTGAATTTCTAACTGATTCAAAAAAATATAGTTATGAAATAGACGCTGTTACCGGACAGATTATTTCATATCATGTTAAACAAAGATAATTTCTTATAAAAATAAGGCTGTATTTTCACAGCCTTATTTTACATATATTTAAAATACTTCCAACCAGTCTTTTGATTTTTCATGTTCTCCATTTATTACTTTTTCAAATTCTTCCTGTAAAAACTTACAGAATTTTCCCGGTTTTGCTTTTTCGGAATAGTTAGGAGTTCCTATTGGTCTTCCGTCCAAAGATTCTGCATAAACTACTTTCATGGCAGTCCCTGTCACCAGTAACTCATCAGCAGAAAAAATCATTGATCTGTCTATTCTTTCTCTCTCCACAGTGTATCCTGCATGCTCTAACAGCTCTACAACAGTTCTGATTGTTATTCCTTCCAGTGCTGCTGCTCCTGTGTCAGGTATCAGAAGTCTTCCTCTATATACTACCAGAACGTTCGCCACTGCGGCTTCTACCACATTCCCGTGATCATCCATCATAAGTGCTTCGTCATAACCGTTTCTAATGGCATCACTTGTTGCCAGAAATGAATTTATGTAAGCTCCTCCGGCTTTAGCCTTTGTCGGTATAGAAGCGTCATTATATTTTCTGTATGTAGAACTCATGAATCTGACTCCTCCGTCAAATTTCACATAATCATCCATACGCAGAAAATAAATTGCCAGATCAAATTCCAGCCCCGGCTTTTTTGGTGCTATCCTTGGAGTATCACAAAATATAAACGGTCTGATATAAAAATCTCCCGATACATTATTTTTCTTTATCAGTTCACCCATTATATTTTTAAATTCTTCATACTCTATGTAATACTCAAAACCTAGCATTTTTGAAGCATTCATTAATCTTTCGTGATGCTCTCTCAGTCTGAATATTGTTGTTTTCCCGTTTCTGCAATATCCTCTGATGCCGCCAAAAGCAAGAGTTCCATATTGCAGACTATTTGCCGCTATACTTATCTGTGCTTTTGCAAACTCGGTTATATTCTTTCTAAAATAAGCATATTCCATAAAATCTGCTGTTTCAGCCATATTTTTCTACCTCCTTGTATAATATGTTTGTAGTTAAAAAAGCTAAATTAACTACTTAAAATCTTTGTTACTTTATGTAATAATTA
>NZ_JAMZGM010000041.1 GCF_024158605.1 Sebaldella sp. S0638
TTCATAATAAAGTCCTCCTGTTTTTAGTTTATCATAAAAAGATTTTTTTATTTACAGACTTTTTATCACAGGCTCGAAAATTCCGTTGTTCTTTTGGACAGCAGTTCAAATATAAGTGCTGTAGGCGATGAAGTAATAGGAGCCTCGTTAAATGGTGTATATAACGGCGGTATGCCGTATGCATTTACAGGTACAGGCGAAACAGCAGACAGAGAACTTATCAATAAAGGAGAAATAACACTAAATAACAGTTCTATAGCCTTACATGTAAAAGATAATGCAGGAGTTCTGAATTCCGGTTTAGTTTCTGTGAATGAAAATTCTGTGGGTATGTATGCAGATAATACAAATAATGTGGAAAATTCTGGAATAATAAATATCGGAAGTAATTCTTCCGGAATATATCTGAAAGAAAGTGTAATAGCATCAACTGTAAATACAGGGAAAATTCTGAGCAGTTCAGATCATGCTACAGGGATATATTCTGAATATTCAGGAACTGCACCGTCATTAATTAAATCTGATAATGAAATATCACTGACAGGAAAAAATTCTACCGGAATTTATACTTCAGGAAGCGGTGTATATAATATAGAAAATGCGGGTACTATTACAATAGGAAATTCTGATAGTATTACAGACCCAAGTATTGCAATATACAGTGATAATTCTTCCAATGTTATAAAAAATACCGGAACACTGAATATAGGGGAAAATTCACTTGGTATTTTTAATAACGGAGGCAGTGTAGATGAATCAGGAAGTATTAATATTCTTGATTCAGGAATAGGAATATATTCAGACGGAGGAACAGTAACAGCGAGTTCTGCGCAAATCACTGCCGGGAAAAATTCGGCAATTGGAATTTATGCCAAGAATAACGCAGCAGTAGTGAATAACTCTTTAAATATAAGTGTAGGAGATAAGAGTTACGGATTTGTTCTGGAAAATAATTCGGAAGTTCTGAATAACGGTTCTGCTGATATAGGAAATGAAAGTATTTTTGCTTATGCTTCACAAAACAGTAATATAATAAATAATGGCAATATTACTTCTGCTGGAAACAGTAATATAGTTTTATATTCTGTAAACGGAGGGATTACTGAGAATACCGGTTCACTGACAGTAGACAGCGGTAGTGGAAATATAGGGATATACAACGAAAAAGGTGAAATAAAAAATACCGGAATAATAAAAACAGGAGATTCCTTAATAAGTATAGATCCTGTTACAGGAAAGCCCGTAAAAGAAAATACCAGATATGCAATTGGTATCTACGGAGAAGGGTCTAAGATATATAACAGCGGAGATATAGAAATTGGAGAAAATGCAATAGGGATATATGCAAAAAACAGCATTGGAATTGTGGAAAATCATGGGAATATTACTTCAGGCTCACCGGCGGATTATAATAATAATTCAGTGGGAATAGTCGCAGAAGGCGGCAGCGGACTTATAAATTACGGCGATATTAATCTTTTCGGCGACGGAGTTATTGGTATTTATGCCAAGTCGGCAGGCCATGTTATAAATGAAGGTAAAATAAATATTACCGGTAAGGAAGCAATAGGAATATACGGAATGGTAAATACAGTTGTGGAGAATAACGGAGAAATTAATGTGTCAGGAAATGGAAGTATAGGAATAACCGCTCCTTCGGGAAAAATAATCAATAACGGAATAATAAGAGTATCTGACGGGGCAGCAGATATAAGCGAAGGAAATAAATATCCTCTGCCGTCGCTGGTAAATATGGGAATAATAGAAGTAGACGGAAGATTTGAGAATACAGGTATGGATATTTCGATTAAGCCTGATCTCAGCAGTATAAAAGAATCAACAGCAGCAAATGTAGATTTTGTACTGCAGAGCGGAAGTATTTATGCAGATGAAATTAATCTGACTGATGTAGTTAATATTCTTCCGGATTTTTCACAGGGTACAAATGCAAAAGTTTATAAACTGGAAGATGTATTCTTAACAAGCAGCGGTGTAGTAACAAGTTCTGGGGACAAACTTCCCGTAATAAGTAAGTCTCTTACGTGGGAAGCGACTCCTGTATTGAATGACAAGGGGAACGTGGATATATATATGCAGAAAATAGACTACAGAAACTTTACAGACGGCTTATGGTATGAAAATCTTGGAAGTGTATTTGATGAAAAATATTATGGTGCATCAGGAAAAGCAGGGGAGATATTCGATAAACTGGATCTTATAGAAACCGAATCAGATTTCAGAAATATTATGTCAAGCCTTGCTGGTGATGTGTATGCCAATATTAATCAAAGAGAGAAGAATATTGCCGGAACATTTGAAAATGCATTATTTACATTACAGGATTCAGAAAACAACACAAAAGAAAACGTAAAAATAAATATAATAGCCGGAAAAGGGAAAAATACAGAAAAAACAGACGGAGTGACTGATTATGACTATACGACCACTGGAGTTCTGGCATTAAGAGAAGTAGAAAGAACATACAGACATACTTTTGGTTACTCTTTTGGATATCTGCATACAGGCTTTGAATTTAAAGACGGAAACAATAGTGAGGAATGGGTCGATACGCTTCAGCTGGGAATACATAATAAATATACTGCAAATGGATGGAAACTTCGTAATGATATCACAGGAAGAGCAAGTATTCATAATATAGACAGAAATATAGACTGGCCGAGTCCGGGGAAAAGATCTGAAATGGACGGAACATATGAAACATATAGTATAACAAGTGATAATGTATTAGGAAAAGAATTCGGAATGGGAAAACGTGCAAGCATAATGCCTTATGGTGCATTCAAAGCTATGTATGTAACAAGACCATCATTTACAGAATCTGGTCTTGAAGCTCTTCAAGTGGAAGGAAATGACGCGTGGAGTGCAAAGCCAAGAGCTGGAGTAGAAATAAAAGGTTCGGTACCGTTGAGTGAAAAGTCAGCATGGAAGCTTAAAGGAGCTTTGGATCTTGCTTATGAATATGAATTAGCTAATTTGAATGAGGAAGAAAATGCCAGATTAGCAGCAATTGAAGATGGGTATCATAAATTGGCAAAGCCGGAAGAAGAAAAAGGATCGTTTACGGCAAAAGCAGCTATAGGAGTGGAGATAGAAGACAGATACGGAATATTTCTTACCGGGCAATACTCTGCAGGAAGTGATAAAGACAATGATTATAGAGCGGGAATAGCTTTGAAAGCAGTATTTTAATTATAAATATCTATTTTTCATTTGAAAAAGACGAAACTAAATGTTTCGTCTTTTTGTATGTCTGATTAAAGAAAATAATAATATTATCAGAAAATCTGATTTAAGTTTATACTAGTCAAAATCTTTCATTATTTTTAAAATATTTTTTTTCCTCTCCAGCGGACAGTCTGCATAAATAAGCATTTCATCTTTCAGCCGCACTATTTTGATGTTATCATCTGTTTCAAGAATATATTTAGAGCCGCCGTGAAAAAGATCATGTGTTATATTTTTGGATTTATCCTTTTTTTTCTTGGAATCTTCAAGATTATGAATATAAGAATAATAAAAATAATAAAATCCTTCAGAGTATCCTTCAAGATATTCTACTTTACACCCGTCTTTCAAGGCAACAGTTTTCTCAGCTGGAGGAATAAATTTATCATCTATTATTTTACTTATTTCATAATCGTAATCTTTCATTATATCTTCAAATTCTATACGTGTAAGTGATTTTTTATATCCGCAGTTAATAAATAAAAATATAATAATAAGAATAAAAAAGACTTTTCTCATAGAATCTCTCCTTATTTTGTATATACATTTTAATGAATGGTAAGTATTATGTTTTGCCAATTATTTAAACAGGCTTATAAACTGACTCAAAATGCCCGAGAATTGCTTTTACCGAATCTTCAAATAAAGAATATATATTCACTTCAATACCGTCTTCAATGCGTTTTGATATCATTGTCTGAGGGAAAATAAAAAAATCAGTTTCGTGAAATCTGAGAGCAGGGTCTGTTCCGTATTCATCAAAATATTCAACCCATTTCAAGCCTTCCAGATGCTGAATCAAAGCATCACCGAAAGTAATACCCAGACACTGAAGCTTCAATGTTTCGGATTTATCAATCCATTTGTTTTCAATGATTGCATTTAATAAGTTTAGTTTACCTTCAAGAGATTGATACAGTTCTTCGCCGTTTTCAATATAATGTCCGTAAACCCAGCTTCTTTTTGCTTCAAGATTTTTTATCATTTCGGGAGAAAGTGCAGAAACCCTGAAGTTATCATCATTCATAAGGAAATACCTCCTTTGGATAATTTAGTTTTTTAGAATACTCATATCGAAATCATAAAAATTATTTATAATTTCTGACACACCAGAAACTTTTTCTGCTTTTTCCCGTTCTTCAAAAGTAGAGGCAACAGCAATTATTTTTCCGATTCCGGCTTTATAAGCTGCAGTAAGACCAGCTTTGGAATCTTCGAAAACAAGACAGTTTTCGGGATGAACCCCTATAGTTTCCGCCGCTTTAATATAAATGGCAGGATCAGGTTTTCCCGGGAAAGTGTTGTCGTTATAAATAATTTTTTTTGTATCGAACCACTTTTCAAGGGAAAAAGATTTTATATAAAATTCAAGATTTATTATTTCTGATGCTGTGGCAATAGTGTGCGGAATATTTTCGCTGCTGATATAGTCAAGAAGCTCCGCTGCACCGGGAATAAGCCTGAAATTAGGCGTATCTTCCATAACAAGTCTTCTGTATATTTTTTCTTTTTCCTGTTCAAGAGATAAGACCTCTTCAGTGGAAAGTGTCTTTTCGTAAAGATATTCAAGAGCCTTTTTATTAACAACACCGTGAATATTTTTTTCAAATTCTTCATCTGGTATCTCTTTATTACAAAATTCTCTTGCGAAAATCCGCCATGCTTTTTCATGTTTATCAGAATCAAACAAAAGAGTACCATTAAAATCAAAAATAATTCCTTTTATTTTCATTGATATCATTCCTTATAATTTTTTGTGTTTTAAATTAATTTTGAAATAAAAAATAAAAAAATATATTAGAAAATATATATACTAATAGTAGCAAATAACTAAGAAAATTACAATAAAAAAAAACATTAGACTGCCACAGTATAAGAAAAAAATGAATGATAAAAAAATTACTGAATAAACAAAAGCTTATTTATGAGGTATAATGTAGTATGGAAAAATTCTAAGGACAAATGTCCTAGCATTATAAAAAAAAAAGGTATAGAATTAGCCAAGAGAAACACCATAAAATAAGTTTTTTATTAAAATACTGTATATAATTAAATTATTTGAGAGGAGGAATTTATGAGCTATAAAACAATAGGGCAGAGTGTGGAAAGATGGGATGCAATAGCAAAAGTACAAGGAAAAGCAGACTATACAGCAGACCTGCCCAAGAAGAATGTGTTATACGGAAAAATTTTGAGAGCAACTATAGCCCATGGATTAGTAAAGAAGCTGGATGTCAGTGAAGCGTTAAAAGTAGAGGGAGTAATAAAAGTCCTAACTCCAGATGATCTGCCGGATTTTAAGTTTCCCACAGCAGGTCACCCGTATGCTCTTGACCCTAAACAGGCAGACATTGCAGACAGAAATATTCTTACGAAAAGAATCAGATTATACGGTGATGAAATAGCAGCCGTAATCGCTGAAAATGAGCTTGCAGCGGAAAAAGCACTGGAAAAAATAAAGGTAGAATATGAAGAATTTCCTTTTTATCTTTCACCGGAAGAATCACTTGCAGAAAGAGCAATGGAAATTCATGACGGAACAAAAAATTTAATAGCTTCTACAAAGGCCGTAGTAGGAGATTTGCAAAAAGGTCTGGAAGAAGCTGATCATGTAATAGAAGGAGAGTACAAAACACAGATAGTTCAGCACTGTCATATGGAAAATCAGATTGCTTATGCCTATAAAGGTTCTGACCAGAGATGGGTTTGCGTATCATCAACACAGATACCGCACATCTGCCGTCGTATTTTAGGTGAAGCATTTGGAATGCCTTGGGGGCAATTCAGGGTAATAAAACCATTTATAGGAGGAGGTTTTGGTAACAAACAGGACGTTACTATAGAGCCGCTTGCTGTGGCCATGAGTATGGCTGTAGGCGGGGAGCCTGTAATGGTGGAACTTCAGAGGGAAGAAAGTATTGCATGGACAAGGGTAAGACACGCAATATCATATAAAACGAAACTTGGTCTGAAAAAAGACGGTACTATAACTGCAATGGAAATGGAAGCAATATCAAATAACGGGGCATATGCGTCACACGGACATTCTATAGCAGGAAAGGGAGCAGGAATATTACAGTCATTATATAAAATGCCTAATATGGAATATAATTCAAAAACTGTGTATACTAACACCGCAGCAGCAGGGGCAATGCGTGGATACGGAGTTCCTCAGGTAATATTTGCAATGGAATCAATGATCGAAAAAGCTGCGAAAGAACTGGGGATTGATCCTATTGAATTAAGAATGAAAAATCTGGTAGAGCCGAATACAGAAAATCCTATAAGCCATGTAATGTTTTACTCTAACAAACTAAAAGAATGTGTAGAAGAAGGAGTAAAAGAGTTTGACTGGGATAAAAGAAAAGAAGAAGCGGAAAAACAAAAAACAGGAGATTTTCGAAGAGGTGTAGGTATGTCGGTATTTGCCTACGCTACAGGAGTATATCCAAAAAGTCTTGAGATAGGCGGATGCCGTCTTACATTAAATCAGGACGGGACAGTAAAACTAATGGTCGGAGCTACTGAAATAGGACAGGGGTCTGATACAGTATTTAAGCAGATGGTAGCTGAAACTACAGGAATACCATATAATCATATTTATACGGATATGAATACAGATACGGATTATTCGCCTTTTGATACAGGGGCTTATGCTTCAAGACAGAGTTATGTATCAGGAATGGCAGTAAGAAAAGCTGCTATAGAATTAAAAGAAAAAATACTCGATGCTGTTAAGAAATTTGATGATATAGATCCTCTTCATGCAGATATAGTAAACGGAAATATTGTGTATAAGCACAGCGGTGAAGTAATACAGAGTGTTGGTGATCTTGCGCTGAAATCTTATTATGATCTTGCTAAAGGTGAATGTATAACAGCAGAAGTATCAAATAATTTCCATAGTAATTCAAATGCAATGGGAGCCACTTTTGCAGATGTGGAAGTAGATATAAAAACAGGAAAAATAAAGATTTTAAATATACTAAATGTTCATGATTCCGGACAGATACTGAATCCTAAGCTCGCAAGCGGACAGGTAGAAGGCGGAATGGGAATGGCAGTCTCTTATGCCCTGGCAGAAGAGCTGAGATATGATGAAAAAACAGGAGCACCATTGAATAACAACCTGCTTGACTATAAAATGCCTACTTCTATGGATCTTCCCGATCTTCACACATTATTTGTAGAAGAGGATGACCCGATGGGGCCTTATGGAAACAAGGCACTTGGAGAACCGCCGATATGCAGTCCCGCAGCAGCAATCAGAAATGCCGTTTTGGATGCTATAGGTGTAGAGGTTGACGAACTCCCTATAAAACCTCAGAAATTAATGGAAATATTAAAAAATAACGGGATAGTTTAGGAGGGTAAAAGGAATGTATGATATAAAAACATATACTGAGGTAAATACTGTACTGGAAGCTGTGGGATTACTGGCAGATAATGAAAATGCCCAGATAATAGCCGGAGGAACTGATGTTCTTATTAAATCAAGAGAGAGAAAAAACGGATATGTTGGAAGAGATTTAATTGGAATTACAAGAATTCCGGAATTAAAAGAGATTAAAACAGACAGTAACGGGGATATAATAATAGGAGCTGCAGCTACATTTACAGAAATAGAAGGTAATGAAATTATAATAAAGAACCTGAAAAGTCTGTCTGATGCAGTAGGAAGTGTGGGAGGACCCCAGATAAGAAACGTAGGGACAGTAGGAGGAAATATCTGTAACGGAGCTACTTCCGCAGACAGTGCCTCGACATTGTTTGCCTGTGATGCAGTGCTTATGATAACAGGGAAAAACGGAAATAAAGAAATAGAGATAAAAGATTTTTATCTCGGGCCGGGAAAGGTCAGCCTTGAACAAGGTGACGTACTTAGGGCAGTAAAAGTTAAAAAGGAAAATTACGAAGGATATAAAGGGCATTATATAAAATTTAGCCCTAGACAGGCAATGGATATTGCTACATTGGGATGTTCTGTTTTATTAAAAGAAAATAACGGAATTATCGAAGATATAAGAATTGCCTATGGCGTAGCAGGGCCTACACCGCTTCGGGCTGTGAATGCCGAGGAATTTGCCAAGGGAAAACAGATAAATGATGAAACATTGAATGAAATAGGTAAATTATGCCTTGAAAGTGCAAGAGCAAGAGATTCATGGAGAGCTTCCAAAGCATTTAGAGAACAGCTGGTGGAAGAACTGCCTAAAAGAGCTGTGAAAGCTATAGTCGGAGGTGGCAGATAATGGTAAAAAATATTACTTTTACTGTAAACGGTAAAGAATATAATATAAATGTAGATGTGAGAAAATCACTGCTTGAAGTATTAAGAGAAGAGCTGAATTTTACCGGGACAAAACAGGGATGTGCAGTGGGAGAATGCGGGGCGTGTACCGTGATCATAGACGGTGTTACCGCAGATTCATGTATATACCTTGCTGTATGGGCAGACGGTAAAACTATTAAAACAATAGAAGGAGTGTCAGACCGCGGGGGAAATCTTTCTGATATTCAGGAAAGCTATATAGATGCAGGAGCAGTGCAGTGCGGATTTTGTACTCCCGGGCTGATACTTTCCACTGAGGTACTTCTTGATAATAAACCTGAGCCTACAAGAGACGAGATCAGAAGAGGTATCTCAGGGAATTTATGCAGATGTACAGGGTATCAGAAAATTATAGATGCTGTAGAAAAAACTGTAGAGAAAAGAAAAGGGTAAAAATATATAAAGGAGCTGTATTAGAAAATACAGCCCTTTTTTAAATTATGAAAATCACGATTATTTATTTTATAACTATCAAATCTCCGTCATTAAAACCAGTAGTTATATGTTTTACTTTAAACAGGCTGATGTCAAGTTCGTTTTTTATATATTTAAAGATTATTATTTAATATTTAGAAAAGAGCAGTGAAAAAATCCATATTTGCCGATTAAATGAAAGAAATCCAGTGTTGATTTTAGGAAATAATATTTTTTGTAAAATTAGAAATTTAGGTCATAAAATGGTATAATACTGTTTGGGAAAATGATTTCAAAACTATGATTAAGAGAATAAGGAGTAGAAATGATACTAAAAAAACATTATCAGGAAAAGTTAACAGTAATATTTGCGATAAAAGAAGACTATGATCACAGGGAAGTTTATTATTATGAGAATAGAAGATTCGAAGGGGAACTTCATATGTTTTTTGATGATAAAAAACAGCAGCTGGAAAGCATAGGAAGATTCAAGAGCGGTAAAAAATCCGGAGTTCAGGAGGAATACTATGAAAATGGTGTTTTGAAAATATCGAAAAACTTTATCGACGGTCTTGAAGACGGTAAGTATGAAGAATATTTTGAAAATGGAGAGGTTAAATTAAGCTGCTTTTACATAGAAGGAAAAAGAAACGGGAAATCACAGGAATTTTATGAAGACGGCGGTTTGAAAGAGGAAAATAATTATTATTACGGGAATCTTGACGGGATTTCTTCAAGATTTCATAAAAACGGGAAAATATTATGTACAGGAATGTATAAAGAGGATCTGAAAACAGGTATCTGGAATTTCTTTGATGAAAATGAGAGTCTTATAAGAAAAGAAATCTGGAAAGACGGAAAGCTGAACGGGCAGAGAATAGAACTGGAAAACGGAAATGTGCAGATGAGCTCGAATTATGTGGACGGTGAACTTGACGGAGAATTCATTATATATGATAAGAATAAGAATATAGCACATTTGATTCATTATGAAGAAGGACGAAAAAATGGTAAAGAGACTTTTTATAATGAATCAGGAAGTGTAAAAAAAGAAACAGATTATAAAAATAATATGAAATACGGAGCAGAAAAAGAATATTCCGATGACGGCGAAATACTTCTTTTAGATGCTAATTATGTGGAAGGACTGCTGCACGGATCATATGCAAGCTACTATGAAGACGGCAACAGAAAATTCGCAGGCAGAGCCATGGATGGAGAATTTCATGGAGAAGCCTATTTTTATGATGAAAACGGAGATCTGGAATCAGAAGTTTTCTATGAGCATGGGAAAGTAGTGAGGAAAATAGAACATAAAAAATAATATTAAGATTTATGGTGGGATTATATGTTGTTTGTTTATAATGCAGTGAGATTTTTTTTATACCCTTTTTTGTTTATTGCGGCAATCTTCAAGAAAAAGATAAGAATTTTTCTTCATAACAGATTCAGGGTAGAGAAAATCAACAGGGATAAGTATTACTGGATTCATCTGTCTTCAGTAGGTGAGATGAATTTATCGGAGAAGTTAATAGAAAACATTTTGGATAATAATAAAAAAATTTATTTAACAGTTATGACAGACACAGGAATGGAGTTATTCAGAAAAAGATATTCGGGCAATCCTAATATAAAAGGTGCTTATTTTCCTCTGGATGACTATTTTCTGATAAAAAAAACAGTAAATATGCTGGATATAGAAAAACTGATTATAATAGAAACCGAAATCTGGCCGAATCTTTATGGAATTGTATCTGAAAAGTCCGATGTAATAGTAGTGAACGGACGTATTTCAGACAGAACATTTGATAAATATAAAAAGCTCAGAGGAATTATTTCCGGCACGTTGAATAAATGCACCAGAATTCTCGTTCAGAGTGATCTCGATTTTCAGAGATACAAAGAACTGGGGGTAAAGGAAGATATATTAAAGGTATATCCTAATCTGAAATACAGCATAGATTATCCGGTCTTAGATGAAAAGCAGAAAAAAGAACTTGAAGAAAGAGTCAGATTAAACGGGAGAAAGCTGATAACTGCGGGAAGTACAAGAGATGGCGAGGAAAAGATTCTTATTGATATATTCAGAAGAATAAATAAAAATAATGAATACCAGATGATACTGGTGCCGAGACATATACAAAGAACCGAGGAAGCAGCAGAATTATGCGGGGGTCTTGATTTTTCACTTTATTCAGAAAATAAAAAAACAGAAATAATAATAGTGGATAAAATGGGGATATTGCGTGAATTATATCAGATATCCGATTTGGTATTCGTAGGCGGGACTTTCACAAATATAGGCGGACACTCAATTCTTGAACCTCTTTATTACGGGAAAGTACCAATAATAGGAAAGTATTATTCCAATATCAAAGATGTGGTGGATAGCGCAAAGCCGCTTAATCTAGTAAATATAGCAGAAACCGAAGAGGAACTGGAAAACTTTTTTTTGGATTCTGATACAGGAAAGAACAGGGAAACATCTGAATTTTTTAAAAAGTATAACAAAATAGATGAAATAAGCAATGAAATTTTATCATAATAAAGGAGAGAGTGTGGAAAACAAGGAAAAAAAGGAATTATGGCAGTATTTTTTCAATTATCCGAAAAAACATTATAATATTTATATGGAAAAAATGACTGAATATCCTGAATACATAATATATGACGAAGAAGTAACCGATAGTAAGAAAAATAAGTGGAATGAATATTTTGGGAATGAAAATCCGGTATATCTGGAAATTGGGTGTGGAAGCGGAAACTTTACCGCAGGAAATGCACAAAAATTCCCCGATAGAAATTATATTGCCCTTGAGCTTAGATTCAAAAGGCTGGTAATGGCAGCAGTAAAATCTGAAAAGAGAGATCTGAAAAATATTGTTTTTCTTAGAAAAAGAGGAGAAAAACTTTTGGATTTTTTGGGTGAAGGTGAAATATCAGGGCTGTATATTAATTTTCCTGACCCATGGACTGGTTCGGAACATAAAAGACTCATAAATAAAGAATTATTTGATATGCTGGATGTAATAATGAAACCAAAAGGGAAGTTCTTTTTTAAAACAGATCATGAGGGTTATTATTATGATACTTTGGAGTTGTTAAAGGATTTAGACGGGTATGAAATAGTCTTTCATACTGATGATCTGTATAATACTGAAAAAATCAGAGATAATATTCAGACTGAATTTGAACAGATGTTTTTAAGCAAGCATAATATGAATATAAAGTATATAGAAATAATAAAAAAGTAACAGGTTTGCGCATCCTGAAAGGAGAAACATGAAAATCAAAAGCAGAAAAGTAGCTGTAATAGGAGTGGGCAATGTAGGGTCACATGTGGCTTTCAGTCTGGTAACCCGCGGTATTGCCGATGAGCTGGTACTGATAGATATAAAAGAAGATAAAGTAAAAAGTGAAATGCTTGATCTTAAGGATTCTCTTGCTAATTTGAATTCCAATGTAATAATAAAAATACAGGATTATTCAGAACTTAAAGATGCAGAAATAGTGGTAATATCAGCAGGGCCTCTTCCGAGATTCGAGCAGACAAGGCTTGATACACTGGATGACGGAATAAAGATAATAGATGATATAATGCCTAAAGTGCTTGGAAGCGGATTTGAGGGAATATTTCTGGTAATTACCAATCCTTGTGATGTAATAACTCATTATGTGTTGGAAAAATCAGGTTTTCCTAAGAAAAAAGTAATAGGGACAGGGACTTCACTGGACAGTGCAAGATTTCGAAGAATAGCCGGGGATATTCTGGGAATAGATCCAAAAAGTATTTTGGGTTATTCTCTGGGAGAACACGGAGATTCACAGATGATTCCATGGTCGCATATTTATGCGGGAGGAAAACCGTTTAAGGAATATATAGAATCGAAAGAAGAACTGAAAAATACAGATTTAGATAAGATATTAAAAGATACCTCATATGCAGGCTGGGAAGTGTTGCTGGGAAAAGGAGCTACATGTTTTGGAATAGGAACAGCAGCTTCCACATTGATAAAATCTATGTTTAATAATGAACACAGAGTATACTCGGTTTCAGTATCGCTAAACGGGGAGTACGGCTTGGAGAATGTGTGTTTAAGTGTGCCTGTAATACTGGGGAATGAAGGTGTCGAAGAGATAATAGAACTTAAGCTTACAGAGGAAGAGCAGGGGCAGTTAGAGAGATCAGCAGAAGTTATAAAGACATATATAGGGAAGATAATAAAATAATAATACAAAGTTTATTGAGAATTCAGGTAATTTTCAGTATGAAAAAATGGAAAATTTTTGTATAATCCCTGTATAAAACTATACAAAAGGAGGTTTTGGAAATTTTTAGCATAGATATAGCAATTGTGGAGGGATTACAAAGGTTACAGGTTCCTGTGGCGAATCAAATTATGATGTTTTTTTCAGCAATTGGGAATGCAGGAATTGTATGGATAATTCTGGCACTGATTCTGGTAATGAGAAGAAAAACACGTAATTACGGTATAATTATATTAATTGCTCTTTTAATAACAGCAATTTTGGGAGAAGGAGTATTAAAAAATATTATAAAAAGAGACAGACCATTTGTAGCACTGAGTAATCTGAAACTTTTAATAGCGCCTCCGGCTTCTTATTCATTTCCGTCGGGGCATACAGCTTCTTCATTTGCAGCATTCGGAGTATTTTACTTTTTGAATATGCGGTATAAATGGGTGGTTTTTCTTACAGCATTTTTAATAGCTTTCTCAAGAATGTATTTGGGAGTGCATTATTTTTCAGATATTATCGGAGGAATAATTTTAGGGCTGGGAGTTTCGTATGTTGTATGCAGCTATTACAAAAAGAATTCTGATAAAATAAATTCAAATAAATTTATAAAAAAATTGTTGAACTAAAAAATATGACAAAATAAATATTTTAAATATATTTCTTAGAATAAGGGAAGTATATTTAATTTTTTAAAAATGAATATTCTAAATAAAAAATGTATAATAGGCAGGGAGCGTGAGCTCCTTTTCGTTTAAATAGCAGAGGGAGTCTTGTATAATTATATAATTTTCATGTATTATATCGGGATTTAACAGTTTTGCAACAGTTATGAAACTGTCAGAAAATCAAGTTTTATTTGGAGTCTTCAGGTATCAAAGAGAGGAGTGGTAAAATGGAGTCAGTTTTCAGAATAGAGAAAAACTTAAAATCTAAAAGATATTCTGCAGATGATATTTGCAGATATTTAAATTCCCAGAGTATCTCTGTAGTATACTTAGTTTTAAAAGAGATTGCACAAGAAAAAATTGGTAATACTGAAATAATCAGGGAAGTAAGAGATATAGCAGATAATAAAAAAGAAATATCCGCGGCAGGATTAGGAGTAAGTACGATGCGAATAGCTGCAATAGCTGCTTTATTAGAATTAGGGATTACAGATTTTTTTAATTCTTTGACTGAATATGAGAAAAACTTAGTTAGAGGAGCTTTTCTTTAATGGAGTTCAGTATAGTAAAACTTAAAATATTAGATAAAGGATAAAAAATGAAAATAATAGATGATGAGTTATATGAAGAATATGAGCAATTATTTGAAAATGCAATTAGACTATTTTATATAGAAAACAGTAATAAATATATTGGATATCTGGGAAGGATATTTTGAAATTATTTTAGTAGGATTGCCGATAGGAATAATAAAAAAAACTAGAAATTCAGCTGAAAACTGGTTTGATGATAAATGGAAAATACCAGATATAAATAAAGTAGTAAATGAATTTGAAAATTTTGATTTTAAGCTGTTAAAAAGTTTGGAAATTAATTTTTCAGAAGAAGTAATTCAAAAAGTCATACAAAAAATAGTAGCTTTTTTAAATGATGCTGAAAAAAAGAATATAGATGTATATATAGATACATATTAAATGTTTTTTTAGAATGTACACAAAAAAATCAGGTGAAACCTGAACAGAAAAGTACATTTTATTCAAAATACGGACTCTTTCAATTTTTAGTACACAATATGATTTTAAAAATGTTTGTTTTGAAAAAAAGACATTGGAAACTGTAAGAAGATTTGAAAATAATATTATAATATTAAATAAACTGAAAAAATTAAACGTTTTTATAATAAGAGCAAAATATTGGTAATCTTATACAAGATTGATGAAAGTTTTTTTATATTATAAAAAGAATGAAAAATTGAACAATCGAACTTGTAAAACAAATCAAATTGTGCTAATATCATAATTGAAGGAGAAATAAAATGGAATACCCAAGTACTGGAAAAACGCTGCTGGGAAGGCTGAAAGACGGAAACCAGCTGCTTTTGAGAAGAATGTATGCTCAATACAAGCAAAATATCCACTTTCCGGAGATTGATGTATATAAAAGCCTATATAAGACGGATATTGAGATAATGTTCATTTATTTGCGAAAAGGTTTTCATGAACTTGAAATAAGAGAGGCTTTAAATGAATATAATGATTTTATAAAGAGGTTACAAAAATAAATTGTATGAGATAAGAGTAGTATTTTTACTCTTATTTTTATTTGTACGTGTAAATATTCTATAAAAAATAATAGCAGAAAATTTCATATAACTTTCAGTTATATCACAGCCGTGTCTATTTATTAGATTATATAATTATACTATAATAAACGGACAGGAGTAAGAAAATGTTAAATGTTTTGGATCAGGTAGTGGTAAACACTGTAAATATAATTCAGAATCCTTTGTTAGACAGGATCATGATATTTTTTACTTCATTAGGAGATAAAGGAATTATATGGATAATGTTATTAATAATTTTATCTGTTAAAAAAGAAACAAGAAAAACAGCAGCAGCAATGACAGTATCAGTTATAATTGTCTTTATAATTACAAATTACTTAAAAGATACATTTCAAAGAATAAGACCATATGAATACATGCATTTTATACCAAAAGTGACCACCTCAGGTACATCATCATTTCCTTCGGCACACAGTGCAGTGGCATTTGCAGTCTTTGGAATATCTTATTTTTATAAGCTGAAATTTAGATACATAATAGGTGTTATTGCCCTTATGATATCAGTATCCAGATTTTATCTGGAAGTTCATTATTTTACTGATGTTTTGGCAGGAGTGAGTCTGGGCTTTATTATTTCTTATATCTTATTTTATATTCCTGAAGTAATGGTAAAACATATCAGAATAAATAATCTTCATTTATATAAAAGATTTTTTCCAAGAGAAAAACGGTGAATAACAAAGGAAAACTAATGATTAAATAAAATATAAGAAATTTAAATAAAAAATTTATACAAAAAAACTGCTGCTAATATTGCAGGGAAAAGCACTGATTAATAAAAAATAATTCAGCGAAATAAAAATAAAATCTATTGACTTACTTCTTTATATTTGTTAAACTGATAGAAATGTAAAAATAAAAGAGAGGAGTAAGAGCGAAAATGTCACTAAACTTTATAAAAGAAAAAATTGTCGAAAAGATAAAAGATATTTTTAAAAGTTCTGATTATTTTACTTACTTATTCGTACTCTTAGTTATTAAGATTACAGAGAATTTTAATTTTTACAATTACTTTATATTTTTAAATAATAAACATAATAAGAATAATGGTTATTTTAGTTAATAATTATTATTCTTTTTTTATGATCATTTAGTGCTTTGAGTGATTTGTTAATAATAATATAAATCAGAAATAAGTATAAGTGTTTTGACAGAGTCAGATATCAATTATTTAAATATTAAGTTAGACAAAACATTAGGAGGAATTATGAAAGCAAAACTGATTTTAGAAAACGGCATGATTTTTCACGGTGAAGCTTTCGGTTATCTGGAAGAAACAGTAGGTGAACTTGTATTTACCACGGTTATGACAGGATATCAGGAAGTACTTACAGATCCGTCTTATTACGGACAGATAGTGGTTATGACTTACCCGCTTATCGGAAACTACGGTATTAATCTCGAGGACATGCAGTCTGACAGGGTAAGGGTGAAGGGATTCATAATAAAAGAGGATGCAAAATTACCGAATAATTTCAGGTGTGAAATAACTCTTGAGGCGTATTTGAAACAAAATAAAGTAATGGGATTAAAAAATATAGATACAAGACATCTTACAAGAATAATAAGAAATACAGGAACAAAAAAAGCAGTAATCACAACAAGAGATTTGTCACAGGAAGAGCTGAAAAATATATTTTCATCATTTTCAAATGCTGATGCAGTACAGCAGGTCACAAGAAAAGATATTCTGGAAATAAAAGGCAGCGGTGAGAAAATAGCAATAATGGACTTTGGAATAAAGAGACATATAATAGAATCGTTTGCAAAAAGAAACTGTGATGTAAGGGTATTTCCTGCTGATACAAAATATGAAACAATAATGGAATATAACCCTGAAGCATTATTTTTGTCAAACGGGCCGGGAGATCCGGAAGATCTTCCCGAAGTAATAGAGCTTGTAAAAAAAGTCATAGGAAAAAAGCCGGTAATAGGAATATGTCTCGGACATCAGATAGCAGCGCTTGCTATGGGCGGAAAAACTGCGAAAATGAGATTCGGTCATAGAGGAGGAAATCATCCTGTGAAAGATATAGAAAAGAATAAAATATATATAAGTTCGCTAAATCATGGTTATAAGGTAACTGAACTTCCAGAAGGTGCGATACTTAGTCATGTAAATCTAAATGACAATTCTGTGGAAGGATTGAAAAATAAGGAATTAAAAGTATATACAGTACAGTTTCATCCGGAAGCATCACCGGGATCGGAAGAAACAGCGTACATTTTTGATGATTTTCTAGATATGATAAGAGAAAGCTAAAACGTATTTATCCAGGCAGGAGGAAAAATGAAAAATAATTCTATAAAAAAAGTGCTTGTAATAGGATCAGGGCCTATAGTAATAGGACAGGCAGCAGAATTCGACTATTCGGGTACACAGGCATGTGAAGCACTGAGAGAAGAAGGAATAGAAGTAGTTCTTATAAATTCAAATCCGGCAACTATAATGACAGACAGCAAAACAGCAGATAAGGTGTATATAGAGCCGATGAACATACAAACAATAGAGAAAATAATAGCACGGGAAAAACCAGACTCACTGCTTCCGGGAATGGGCGGTCAGACTGCACTGAATCTGGCTGTAGAGCTGAAGGATTCGGGAATACTGGAAAAATATAATGTAAATATAATCGGGACATCGATAGAATCCATAAAAAAAGGTGAAGACAGAGAACTTTTCAGGGAAAGTATGATGAAAATAGGGGAACCTGTAATAGATTCCAGTATAGTGATGAATCTCGAAGACGGGCAGGATTTCGCAGCAAAGATCGGATATCCGGTAGTGGTAAGACCTGCATATACTCTGGGTGGGAGCGGAGGAGGAATAGCGGCAAATCCTGAGGAACTGAAAGACATACTTCTGAAAGGTCTCCAGCTGTCAAGAGTAGGACAGGTTCTTGTGGAAAAATCAATACTGGGATGGAAAGAAATAGAATACGAAGTAATAAGAGATAAAGACGGAAATTGTATAACTGTATGTAATATGGAAAATATAGACCCTGTGGGAATACATACAGGAGACTCAATAGTAACGGCGCCGTCGCAGACTCTTTCCGATAAGGAATATCAGATGTTAAGAACTTCGTCTATAAAAATAATAAATGAGATAGGTATAGTAGGAGGATGTAATGTCCAGTTTGCACTAAATCCCACATCATTTGAATACGCCATAATCGAAATAAATCCAAGGGTATCAAGATCATCAGCGCTGGCTTCCAAAGCAACCGGCTATCCAACAGCAAGGGTAGCAGCAAAACTTTCACTGGGATATACTCTGGATGAAGTAAGAAATGAAGTAACAGGAGAGACATTTGCCTGTCATGAGCCTGCCATTGATTACGTAGTAGTGAAGATACCAAAGTGGCCGTTTGATAAATTTCAGAAAGTGGATAGAAAACTCGGTACAAAGATGATGGCAACCGGGGAAATAATGGCAATAGGAAATAATTTTGAGAGTGCTTTTCTAAAAGGGATAAGATCACTGGAAATAAACCGTGATAATCTGATGCATCCGGCTTCGGCAAAAAGAAGTCTCGAAGAACTGAAAGAGAGAATACAAAAGCCTGACGATGAAAGAATATTTGATCTTGCAGAAATGCTGAGAAGGGGATATGTAAAAAGACAGCTTGCCAAACTTACGGGAATTGATATTTTCTTCATAGAAAAGATAGAGTGGATAGTAAAGCAGGAAGAGCTTTTGAAAGAGATGTCATTTAATGACCTTGGGGCTGAATGTCTGAAAAAACTCAAGAAGAAAGGTTTTTCCGATAAAGGAATAGCAGAGCTTATGGGAGTGAGTACAGAAGATATACGGCTGAAAAGAAAAGAATACGGGATAAAACCTGTCTATAAAATGGTTGATACATGTGCAGCGGAATTCGAGGCAGTTTCTCCTTACTATTATTCTACTTATGATGATTATGACGAAGTGGTAATAAGCAACAGACGAAAGATAATAGTGATAGGGTCAGGGCCGATAAGAATAGGGCAGGGAATAGAGTTTGACTATTGCACTGTTCATAATATAGCAGCTTTGAAAAAAATGGGGATAGAATCAATAATAATAAATAACAATCCTGAGACTGTATCAACTGATTTTTCCACTGCTGATAAGCTCTACTTCGAACCGCTTACAGCTGAGGATGTCTTGGAAATAGTAGAGAAAGAAAAACCGGAAGGCGTGATTCTTCAGTTCGGCGGGCAGACAGCAATAAAGCTCGCAGGTGAACTGACAAGAAAAGGAATAAAAATAATAGGGACGTCTTTTGAAAAAATAGATGAAGCTGAAGACAGAGAAAAATTCGATAAGCTTATAGACCGATTGGGAATAAAAAAACCAAACGGCAAAGCTGTGTGGAATGCGGAAGAAGGAATAAAAATAGCAGAAAATATAAAATATCCTGTCTTGGTAAGACCGTCTTATGTACTCGGAGGACAGGGAATGGAGATATGCTATGACGAATATAACCTGAAAAAATATCTTGAGTCTGCATTTTACAGAGATACTGATAATCCCGTTCTAATAGATAAATATCTGAATGGAGCAGAGATAGAGGTAGATGCTATATGTGACGGTGAAGACATACTGATACCAAGTATAATGGAACACCTTGAAAGAGCCGGTGTCCACTCCGGAGATTCGATTACTGTGTGTCCTACTCAGAATGTAAGTGAGGATATAAAGAAAAAAGTGGTGGAAACTACAAAGATACTGGCAAGAGAACTGGAGATTTTCGGGATGATAAATATACAGTTTATAGCATATAAAGAGGAACTCTACATAATAGAAGTAAATCCGAGATCTTCAAGAACAGTACCGTATGTTTCCAAAATAACAGGAATTCCCATGATTGAACTGGCAACAAGGGCAGCATTGGGAGAAAAGCTGAAAGATATGGGATACGGCACGGGAGTATATAAAGAACCAAAGCTTATAGCAGTGAAGGTGCCTGTATTTTCCACTGAAAAAATAGAGGGAATTGAAATATCTTTAGGGCCTGAAATGAAATCAACAGGAGAAGTGCTGGGAGTAGGGAAAACTTATGAGGAGGCTGTATACAAAGGACTTCTTGCAGCAGATAAAAAATACCCCGAAAGCGGAAAAAAAGCTCTGGTAACTTTGAATGACAATGATAAGGGAGAATTCCTGCCGCTTGCACAAAAACTTCTTGAACAAAAATATAAACTTTTTGCGACAGAGGGGACATACCGGTTTTTGAAAGAAAACGGAATAGAGTCTGAGATCATAAATAAGATCAGAGGAAACTCGCCGAATATAATTGATAAACTGAAAAACAGAGAAATAGATATATTAATAAATACACCCACAAAAGCAAATGACTCGCAAAGGGACGGGTTTAAAATAAGAAGAACTGCTGTGGAATATGGAATAGAAGTGCTTACATCACTGGACACGCTAAATGCAGTATTAGGAATACTGGAAAAAGGACTGCATAAAAAAGATACAGAAATTTACGAAATGAACAGTCAAAAATAAGTGATATACAATGCAAAACATATACAGTTACAGCAGAATCAGTTAGCCGGAGGATATAAGTTCTGAAATATTAATAAGGAACATGTTCTTTAGTTAACCGTAAACCGAAAATTCCAAATTATAAGGAGGCAGTATTTTGAAAAAGTCTAGAAAAGATATTATTTCAATGAGAGATATGAGCAAGGAAGAAATACTTCATATTTTGAAAATATCTGAAGAGGTGGAAAATGATAATAACAAGGGGGAGCTGTTAAAAGGGAAAATCATATCAACATTGTTTTTTGAGCCGAGTACGAGAACAAGATTATCTTTTCAGTCAGCAGCACAGAGACTGGGGGCTCAGGTATTAGGTTTTGATTCTCCGGACGGAACATCGGTAAAAAAAGGAGAAACACTGTCTGATACAATAAGAATGGCTGAATCTTACTCAGATCTTATTGTAATAAGACATCCTCTTGACGGATCCGCAAGAGTGGCGGCAGAAACTTCGAGAGTACCTGTGTTAAATGCAGGAGATGGGATAAATCAGCATCCGAGTCAGACACTGCTTGATTTATATACGATTCTGAAAGAAAAAAAGACTTTGAATAATCTGAAAATAGCATTTGTGGGGGATTTGAAATATGGAAGAACGGTACACTCACTGGTAAAAGCTATAAGCCATTTTAATCCGAAAATATACTTTATAGCACCTGAGATACTGAGAATACCTGAATATATAACAGATGACCTGGAAGAACTCGGGATAGAATATGAAGTGCTTGAGGACTTTAGGGAATGTCTTGCAGATATAGATGTATTCTATATGACAAGGGTTCAGAAAGAAAGATTTCCTGATGATGAAGAGTATGAGAAGGTAAAAGGGATATATGTTATTTCAAAAGAAAACATACTGGGAAAATGTAAGGATGATATGATAATACTTCACCCGCTTCCAAGAGTGGACGAGATAAATACTGATCTGGACGATACTAAACACGCACTTTACTTTCAGCAGGCAAAAAACGGAGTTCCCGTAAGACAGGCAATGATGCTCGTGGCGCTTGGAATAAAAGAAAAAATAGAAGGGTAGTGAAAAAATATGGAATTACAAATATCTGCGATAAAAAATGGAACTGTAATAGATCACCTTCCTACAGATACAGCTTTGAAAGTGGTAGAAATACTTGATCTGAAAAATTTTAAAGAAACTGTAACAGTGGCATTTAATCTTACAAGCAATTCGCTGGGAAAAAAAGGGATAGTAAAGGTAGCATGCAGAACTCTTACAGAGGAAGAGCTGGAAAAAATATCTCTGTTAGCTCCGGGAGCAACTATAAATATAATAGAGGACTTTAAGGTAAAAGAAAAAAAAGAAGTTCCCGAACCAAGGGAAATAAATGGTATACTAAAGTGTAACAACAGCAGATGCATAACAAACAGCGAAAATGTGAAAACCAAGTTTATGAATGAAACTGACAGCCATGGGAGAAAATACAGATGTGTTTATTGTGAAAAAGTGATAAAATATACAGATATAATATTAAAATAAAAACCGGATAAAAGGAGGGAAAATGGCAAAGTTTTTAGATGATGTAAAAATTCTGGAAAACAGAGAGATAGGAAAAGACAATTATCTGCTGAGGGTAAAAATGAGCGACGGCTGTGCAGTACCTAAAGCAGGACAGTTTTATCTTCTGAAATGCCGTGACGGAGCAAAAATTTTGAAAAGGGCGATAAGTCTCCATTGTGTTAATGAAAATGAAAAAATTCTTGAGTTCGTATATAAAATAACAGGAAAAGGTACTAAGGAAATATCAGAGTATAAAAAAGATGAGTACATAAATATACAGGGACCTCTGGGAAAAGGTTTTGATACAGGTGTAAAAGATAAAACAGCTGTGATTATAGGCGGAGGCATAGGTCTTGCTCCGCTGAAACAGCTTATTAACAATATAAAAGAAGGTAACAGAATAGTATTTATAGCAGGAGGGAGAGATATAGAAGCCCTGAAAATACTGGAAAACTTTGATATAGAAAATGTGGACGTGAGAATATGCAGTGATGATGGAAGTGCAGGGGAAAAAGCCTTTGTAACAGAGCTTCTTGAGAATTATCTGGAAAAAGGAGCAGCTGATATTATATACACATGCGGGCCGCATATAATGATGGAAAAAATATCGGAAATTGCTGAAAAAAATAATATACATTGTGAGATTTCCATGGAAGAAAGAATGGCATGCGGAGTGAAGGCATGTGTAGGGTGTTCCATAAAAACCAAAACGGGTATGAAAAAGGTATGTCATGACGGTCCGGTATTTGACAGTAAAATTATAATAAAAAACGCTCCTTATACAGAAGGAGAAACGTGTAATGCGAAGTGCATATAAAAATAAAACGGGAAAAAATAAATGCGAGGTGGAATTTTGAATTTTTTGAAAACAAATTTTGCAGGTTTGAATCTGGAAAATCCTATAATGACTGCAAGCGGATGTTTTGGATTTGGTTTGGAATATAAAGATTATTTTGATCCGAATGAACTCGGAGCAATTCTGATAAAGGGACTTACCCCTGAGCCAAGAGACGGAAATTTTGGGATAAGAATAGCGGAGACTCCGGCAGGAATGCTGAATTCCGTGGGATTGGAAAACCCAGGAATAGATTATTTTGAGAAAGAAACAGCTCCGTTATTGGAAAAAGAGCTGAAAGTACCAGTAATAGCAAATATAAACGGGAAGATTCTGGAAGAATATATAGAAATAGCCCAAAGAGCAGAGACTATAGATGTAATAAAAGCAATAGAGCTGAATATATCATGCCCTAATGTAAAGGACGGAGGTATGGCATTCGGCGCTAATCCTGATATGGCTGCGAGAGTAACAAGGGAAGTGAGAAAGGTAACCAAAAAGCCGCTGATAGTAAAGCTGTCACCTAATGTTACCGATATAGCTGGGATTGCAAAACTGGTAGAGGCCGAGGGTGCAGATGCATTATCACTGATCAATACACTTCTTGGAATGTCTATAGATATAAATAAAAAGAAACCTTTACTCGGAAATATATTCGGCGGGTTATCAGGGCCTGCTGTAAAGCCTGTAGCGCTCAGAATGGTATATCAGGTGTCGAATGCCGTGTCGATTCCTTTGCTTGGAATGGGAGGAATAAGCACTACAGAAGATGCGCTGGAATTTTTTATGGCAGGTGCTTCGGCAATATCTGTAGGAACAGGATTTTTTCAGAATCCTCTTTCAGCTGTAGAAATAAAACAGGGACTCATTGAATACTGTGCAGAGAATAAGCTGGCAAATATAAGTGAAATAGTTGCGTATGCTCATACAGATGACGGGAAAGCATACAGGAAAAGAATTTTTTCAGAATAAAAAACGGAGGGTGAAGATATGAAAGCAAGGAAAAAGGTAATAACGGCACTTGATTATAAAAATATGAGTGATGTAAAAAATCTCGTGACGCTTTTGGGAGATGAAATAGAGTATTATAAAGCGGGGCTTGAGATATTTTTGAATACAGGGGGAGAAATAGTAGACTATCTGCATTCTATGAATAAAAAAATTTTTTTGGATCTAAAATTTCATGATATAAATAATACAACTAAAATGGCTTGTGAATTCGCAGCAAGAAAAGGGGTGTTTCTCTTTAATATACACGCCTCATGTGGAACGGAGACTATGTCTGAGATTTCAAAAATGCTGAAAGATATGGATTCAAAGAGTTTATGCATAGCGGTAACAGTATTGACAAGCATGACAGAGAAAAAAATGCAGGAAACTTTTATGACTGACGTAAGTCTGAATGACATGGTAATGAATATGGCAGAGCTTACCAGTAAAAGCGGACTTCACGGTGTAGTATGCTCTGCACTGGAAGCAGCAAAGGTAAAAGAAAAATGCGGTGAAAACTTTGTGACGGTTTGTCCCGGAGTAAGACCGGCATGGTCTGTTTCAGATGATCAAAAGCGAATAATGACACCTGCCGAAGCTGTAAAAAACGGTGCGGACTATCTTGTAATAGGAAGACCAATAACAAAAGCCGATGATCCTAAAAAAGCCGCAGTGAGAATACTGGAGGAAATAGAAACTGTATTATAAAAATATAAAGAGGGTGAAATAATGCTGTTACGAAATGGAACTCTGGTTAACGGGGAAAAAACAGATATCTTGATAATAAATGGCAAAATATATCTTATGAAAAAGGAAATAGATGTTTTTGAAGCTGGCAGGATATTTGCGGAGATTACTGGTGAGGAATTAAAAGTAATAGACATTGAAAATAAATATATAATGCCCGGAGTTATAGATGTACATACGCATATGAGAGATCCAGGATTTACACATAAAGAAGATTTTCTAAGCGGGTCAAAGGCATGTGCTAAGGCCGGGATAACTACGTTTATAGATATGCCTAATACTAATCCGGCAACTGTAACGAAAGAAGCTTTGGAATTGAAAAGAAAAAGTGCTGGTGAAAAATCCGTGGTGAATTTCGGGTTTCATTTCGGAGGAAGCAGTGATAATAATGCTGGGGAAATAAAAAAGGTAAGCGGAGTTTTGTCTACAAAGGTTTTCCTGAATGTAAGTACAGGAAAAATGCTTGTGGAAGATGACAATGTGCTGGAAGATATAGTAAAAGCCGCGAACTTTTTAACTGTTCATGCAGAAGGCGGGATGATCAATAAAGCTCTTGAATTTAATAAACAGTTTGGGAAAGGTCTTTATGTATGTCATGTTTCTTCAAGGGAAGAAATGAATATCTTAATAAAGGCAAAAGCTGATAAAGTGTTAAATAATGAAAAACATCCTGTATTTGCGGAAGTTACCCCTCATCATCTGTTTTTGGACGAAGAGATGAAAGATTCGGATGAGGAAAAAAAGATGCTTTACAGAATGAAACCTGAGCTGAAAACAAAAGCAGACAGGGAATATCTGTGGGAATGTATAGGAAACGGCGCTGTAGATACTATAGGGACAGATCATGCACCACATCTTATAAGGGAAAAGATGGAAAAAATAACTTTTGGAATGCCCGGTGTGGAAACTTTGCTGGCTTTAATGCTTACAGCGTATAATCAGGGAAAGATAAGTCTTGAAAAAATACAGGAGTTAATGTGCGGGAATCCTGCGAAAATATTTGGGATAAAAAATAAAGGCGTGTTGAAAGAAGGATATGATGCTGATATTATAATAGTAGACACTAATGAAAAATGGATAGTAAAAAAAGAAGACTTATTATCAAAGTGCGGATGGTCTCCATATGAAGGCTGGGAATTAAAAGGGAAAAATGTTTTGACAATAGTCAACGGGAATATTGTTTATAAAGACGGAAAAATATTTGAAAATAAAGGGAAGGAAGTCGAAATTGATGAATAATAAAGAAAAAACTGCAAAAATTCTTTTTGATTTGAAGGCGGTAAAAATAAACGTAAAGGAACCATTTACATTTTCTTCGGGAATAAAAAGTCCTATTTATTGTGATAACAGGGTAATATTAGGATATCCTGAGGCAAGAGACGGGATAGTACAAGGATTTCTTAGTATTATAGATGCAGAAAATACTGATGTAATAGCCGGTGTAGCAACTGCGGGAATATCATGGGCAGCTTTTATAGCGGAAAAACTCGGGAAACCAATGGCTTATGTAAGAAGCAAACCGAAAGGGCACGGCGTGGGACGACAGATAGAGGGAGCTGAGATTGCCGGGAAAAGAGTAGCAATAATAGAAGACCTTATATCTACCGGCGGAAGCAGTATTAATGCAGCAGAAGTGTTGAGAAAGTCAGGTGCTGAAAGTGTAGAGGTAAAGGCTATTTTTTCATATAATTTCAAAAGTGCTTATGAGAATTTTGATAAGATTAACTGTAAATGGGATACAATATCGAATTTTGATATTTTGATAGAGCTGTTAAAAAATGAAAAATACCTTAGTGAAGGAGAAGCAGAAACTGCTTTGGAATGGAACAAGAATCCTGAGAGCTGGGGAAAATAAATCAGATTAATTTCTCACAGAAATATTAATAATTTTAATTGTTTTGAAAAATATGATAATCAAAAAAATAAAATTAAATATTCATACTTGAAATAAATTGATAATTATTAGTATAATTGAAATAAAAAGGAGAGCATGAATGAAGAAATTATTATTATTTTTATTTATCAGCATAATGTCATTAAGCGATTACTATGGAGCAATAGCCATAAACAGAGATACAGGTGCAACAGGATACAGCTATGATTATTCCAGCCAGTCTTCCGCAGAAAGAGCAGCACTAAATTACTGCGGTCAAAATTGTGAAGTAGCTATATGGTATAAAAATACATGTGCGGCAGTGGCGTATTCTTATCAGAACGGGACTTACGGATGGGCGTGGGGTTCTGATGCACGAAGCAATGAAAGAAAAGCTCTTGCCAATTGTACGGGAAATGATTGTCAGGTAGTATCAAGCGTATGCACTACAAGATATTATTAAGAAAATACAGGGAAAATTTTAGAGCAGGACTATATTTATAGTCTTGTTTTTTTGTGAAAATAGGATATTTTGATTTTATATTTATATAATTTATTACTTTGAAATTTGTTTTTAAATTTTAAAGGTGTATTTTTATATAGATAATATAGATTATAATATCAAAATAAAAGAATATGATTATTGAGTGGTAAGACAATTTTCGAAAAAATTGATTATTTTAATATAAAGAACGTAAATTTAATTTTTATTGGATTTAAGGATTTTAAGCCATATAATAAAGAATAAGGATAAACTTTTAAAATAAAACATTTCGTAATTAAAATAAAAAAACTTGACAAACTGAAAAATATGTAATACAATTAGGAGCGAAAATTTAATAGAAATTTAGCAAAAAAATACTAAGAAAATGGAAGGATTAAGAAGTATGAAAGATAAGAAGATGTTATTTTTCTTAGCATTGAATGCAGCATCAACGTTGTTTGCTGATACAAATAAAATGGAGACGGCAAAAAACGGCAGATTATACCAAAATATGTTAAAGAATATTAATGTGAATAAATCAAATGAAAAAAATTACAAACTCATAGAACGAATACTCGAACAAAAAAATAAAGAATTAAAAAATTTATACTCACAGGGAGACTACATTGTCAAACCGGAATATCTGGAATGGCAGATATTCTTCAGCGGGTTTTATAACGAAAAACAGCGCGGCGATAATACAATGGAAAATGCCCTTTATTATTCTAATCCTAAAACATCCGGAGACAGTAATAAAATAAACAGGGAAATATATGAAAGTATTATAAAAAGCGGAATAAGTGATGATATTTTATATTCCATATTAAATGGAAACAAAGAACTTTATTCAGGATTGACTGCTGATCAGAAAATTCTGGTTGATAAATTATTCTCAGGAGATCAATATGCGACAGAGGGAGACTTTAAGCCGTATCATAGAGATAATGACTATAAAGTAGTTGATCTGGGTCTTAGCATTGATGTAAAAGGAGTAGACAGAGAAGTATCTGACATAAAAGTTTCGGATATTAACATACCGAATATTCAATCTAATATAGTTGAGGTGTTCGCACCTGATGAATTAGATATACCAGTATTGGACATAGTATCATTTAATCCTAGTATACCTAATATCACCACTATAAACTTTAATCCGATACCAATTCTTAACCTAAATGGAACAGGCGGAGGAAATGGCGGAGTAACAGGATTTTTTCCGGCTGGAGATACAAATGGAGGAAATTCTATAATATCACAGATGGATTTAACAAGCGGTACAATAAATGTCAGAACACAGAGCAATGATGACTGGTCTCCTAATAATCCGGGATTTTATGAATATACGCTGGATAATGTAGTAGGAGCACCTTCAGCAGGATTAAAGTATGATATGAGACAGATTTATGATCCTATAACAGGAATGTGGGATGAGGAACTTGCGGTATTGCCGACAGGAATATATACTGATTCAATTCTTAACTATAAAGATATTTATGGAATGCAGGTACAGGGAGTATTTAAAGTAGTAGATAACCCAATAACAAGATTTGGAGTCGCAGGGGGAAATCCTGAAGATCTGAGAGTAACATTAGAGGGTGACGTAGTTGATGCAGATTATCTGGTACAAATTCTGCACTATGATGAACACTATATGGGATATGATCCTGAAACAGGAGAAATGTTAAGATATACACTGACAGATATGGAAAATAACGGCTGGATAACAGCAGGAGAGAAGCAGGAACTGGCTGATAAGTTTTTAGATACCTCATTAGGACATACTGTGGATAACAGATGGTTTCAATATGTAGAGAATAACGGAACATGGGAACTGAAAGGTTCAAATGTAGTAGCGGTAAATCTACAGGCACACGGGGCATATGAACCTGCAAACAGCTATTTTACTAACAGAGGAACAATAGTAGGATTGAATGAAGCAAGTACGGTTAATAATCTGCTTGGAAAACAGGTAGCCTTTATGTTTACTGAAGGGGATGCTTACAATAAACAGGAAGGTTTTGATAATACAGGTAAAGTGGAAATGAGAGCACCGGAAAGCGTAATTTTTCTCATGACTAATAATGCATCTTCAGGTTATTTTATGGAAGAACTCGGCAGTGACGGCGAACATTCTGAATATAAAGGTGACGGAAAGCATGTCATGATGAATAACGGTGATATGAAACTTTACGGTAACAGCAGTGTAGGATTCTATACAAATAATGCCGTATATAGTTATTATAGTTACGGTATAGACTATAACGAAGATGGAAGCTGGAAATGGTATGAATCAGGAAACGGATTATTTAATTCAGAACTGCAGCTTTACAAACCTATAACAGTACTTGGAGATCAGAGTATAGGGCTTGATTTAGAAAGAAACATTAACTTTGAAAATTCAAAACTAAAAGTAGATGTAGGAACAGAAGATCCGAGACAGGCTGTTGCTAATTCAGCGGGTTATAATGGTTTGGAAAACAGCGGTAATATCTCCGGAGGGGACAGCAGTTATACGGAAAATTCTGTAGGTGCATATATTAATCTGACACATGAGAAGAATAACAGTACATATAGTATAAATGACTGCAGAAGCGGAACATGTATATATGTTACTGAAAATAAAGCCAGACCTGTAGTAATGAATGATTATTACTTTAATGTAGGAGAATATTCAAGAGGCGGAGCTGCTGTAAGAGTAGAAGAACATGCAGATGTAACACTTGGTTCTTCACAGGATAGTACAAAGTCAAATACGATAAATCTTCTTGCAGGCGGAGAAAATAATGCCGGGATATATATTTCAGGTGCAGAAGCAGTGGTAAAAACTAACGGACTGATATTAAATATAGACGGAAAAGCACAGGTAGGATCACAGGTAGAAAATGACGGAGAATTTTTTCATAATAACGGTGTAATAAATGTAAATGGTGTTAATAATACAGGAGTGGCTGTAAGAAGCAGCGGAACCGGGGAATTAAATAACAACGCTGTTATAAATGTCGGAATGAGTAATCTTGGTGTATATAATGAAGGTACATTTAATATGAACGGCGGAAGCATAGTATCAAACGGACTTGCTTCTGTGGGGATATACAGTGAAGCAGGAAATACAGATACAAATCTGAAAGGCGGGAGTATAAGGGCTGAAAACGGAGGAATAGGCCTGTATGCCGGGAACAGTTCTGTAATTAATCTTCACGAAGGAGTGAGTCTAAGTTCGGGAAATAAAGGATTGTTATTTTATAACTATGATAATTCCACAGTTTCAGGAAAGTATGATATTACAGGAACTGTAGATGCCTCTGTAGAAAATGGAGGAAGTGCATTCTATGTAAAAGAAGGTTCTTCAATAACAGATTATCTGAATAATTCATTTACTGGAAGCGGAAAACTCGAATTGACAATGGGTTCAGGATCAAAACTGTATATTCTGGAAGGAACAGGGACAACATTAAGTCTTAGTTCACTTGACGGAATGGTAAATCCGGGTTCTTCACTTACAAGTAATGTGGTAATAAGTTCTGCAAGTGCAAGTGACTATATACCGCTGTCGATGAATAAAGGAGCTTTGATTCTGGATAGAAATATAAATCTGGACAGTAATAATGAATTATATAAAAGATCAGAATTTTCATCAGTAAAAGTAGATCTGACAAGCGGGAATTCAATAACAGGTTCACAGGCAGGGCAGATCGGTATAGCTCAAAGAAACTATGAGAATTCTTCAGGGCAGGATGCAGTAAAAATAACTAATGACGGAGCTATAATTCTTACTGGAAATAATGCTACAGGAATAGCATCTGACTATGGTCATGTGATAAATAACAGTACCGTTAAAACAACAGGAGATAAATCAGTAGCCATATATTCTACAAACGGGACAACAACAGAGAATAACGGAGAAATCATAATAGGCGGAAACAGCAGTGCAGGAATTTACGGTGCGAACTATCTGGATGGAATAAATTCATCAGCTGTGCTGAAATATGGTAATGACAAAATAGATATTTCAAATAACAACAGAATAGTATCTGAAGGAAACGGGAAAGTATACGGAATTTATGCAGACAATAAATATATGTCAAGAAATGATTCTGTTATCACACTGGGCAGCGGTTCTGACATAAATCTGTCGTCTTCAAACGGCGGAGTGGGGATTTACAGTAATAACTCCGTGTTAACAGGAGAAGGAAGTCTGTCTGTAGGAAACAGCGGAGTAGGGATTTATGCTAAAGACAGTGATGTAAATCTGAATAATTTCATGCTGAATCTTAACGGAGATAAAGCGCTTGGATTTTATCTGGACGGCAATACTAATTTTGCAGGAAACGGAAATATAAATATAAATGGTAAAGATATTCTGGTATTTAATATAAATTCAAACGGAACATTTACAAATGATTTTGTTATAAATTCAGCATCAGGTTCGTCGTATACACTCGGGAATGTAATCAATAATACATTTAGATATACAGGAAATGCCAGCCTTGCAGGAAACGGAAGTTTTATATATGGTAAAAACTCAGCTGTACTTTTGGATGCAGGTTCTGTGATAAGTGCATCAGAAGATAATGTAGTGGGAATTTCCATGGAAGGACAATATAACGGAAGTCTGCCGTCAGGATTTACAAGTGGTGTTGACGGAGAAAACAAAGGAAATATCACATTGGCAGGAAATAATTCAGCTGGAATTTATGCTAAAGACTCATCAAGAGTAAAAAACAGCGGAAATATCAGTGTAGGAAACAGCTCGGTAGGAATAAGCACAAAAGGAGCAGGTTCCACAGCAGTAAACAGCGGAACTGTTTCAATAGGAGAATTATCAACTGGAATTTACGGATCAGAAAGTAATCTTGCAGAAAATACAGCAGATGGGAAAATACTAAGTAATGCTGCTGAAACAGCAGGTATATACATGGATGGCAGTACGGCAGCACAGGTTATAAATAACGGACTTATAGAATTAAACGGTGATAAATCAAGAGGAATTTATGTAAAAGGAAACGGAGCAAAAACTGTTACTAATACTGGAACAGTAAAAATAGGAAATTCATCAGATATAAATAATCCGGGAATAGGAATTTACAGTGCAGGTTCAGGGAATACAGTAATAAATTCTGGTAATATACTAACAGGAGCAAATTCTGTAGGAATATATGCCGAGGGCGGAATGATAAATCAAAGCGGAATAATATCAACAGGTGACAGCGGTACAGGAATTTATGCTGACGGAGCTAATATTGTACTGAACAGCGGTTCGGAAATAAATACAGGAAATAATAAAGCTGTGGGTGTTTATGCACTAAATGGCACAAATATAGTAAATAACGGAAAACTTACAGCAGGAGAAAACAGCTACGGATATGTACTGAAGTCAGGATCAGGAATTGAGAATAATTTCGAAGTAACTTTGAAAAATAATTCGGTTTTTGTTTATGGTGATTCAGCAGGAAATATTAAGAATAATGCAGGAATCATAATGAACGGTTCTGATATAACAGGATTTTATGCAGTAAACGGCGGAAATATAGAAAATAACGGAAATATCAACGGTGTTGCGGGAACAGCTAATATAGGGATTTATTCACAGAATGGAACTGTAAGAAATACAGGGGAGATAATTCTTGGTGATTCAGTAATAAATGATTTTATGGATACGAAAAAGAACAGATATACTGTGGGTATATTCGGAGAAAACTCAAATGTATATAACAGCGGAAATGTAAAAGTAGGATATTACGGAATCGGAGTGTACGGTTCAGGCGGACATGTGGAAAATCACGGTAATATTACATCTGATGCTGAAGGAGCAATAGGACTTTTCATAGAGAAAGGAACACTTGAAAACTTTGGTGATATAACTCTAAACGGTGAAAATTCAATAGGAATATATGCAAATAAACTCTCAACTGTAACAAATCATGGAATAATAACTATGAACGGAGAGTCTTCGCAGGGAGTTTACCTGAATATAGGTTCTGTTCTTGAAAATAACGGAGTAATAAATATAAATGCCGGGAAAAGTCAGGGAATACTCATAAAAGGAGGAGGAGACCTTGTAAATAATACCGGCGGGATTATTAACCTGGGTGCAGGAGCCGGAGGATCAGAAACAGTTTCTTATGGAAGTACTTCTGACTATCTGATTCCAAGTATAATAAACGGAGGAATAATAAATGTATCTGAAAATTTCGAGTTAAACGGAATAGATATTGTAGTGCTATAGTAAAGTAGGAACACCAAAATCTAAACAATGATATAATAAAAAAAGAAAGAGGTGTTTTGAA